>NZ_JAUBPR010000006.1:53104-96970 GCF_036700845.1 Microcoleus sp. S13_C5 | reverse complement strand
CCGCTGTTGGGTTTGGTACTATGTTCAAAAAGCAACGCGCTCAAGCTCAAAAAGCTCAATAGGCTATCATTTGAACTGGTTTTCGATTCTGGCTTGATGCCAAACTGATTATTTTATGTTCGAGCTAAAAACCTGGTTTCACCAAGAAACCAGGTTTCTTAGTATCTGATAGCGCGCCACCGTGAAAACCCCAGACTTGGAAGCCTATCTCAAGAGAGCATCTCACATTTGTAAACACACTTCTTCTGGCTCGTTCCTTCTTCCTATTTCCTCCTGGCTCCCAACTCCAATTTTGGGCTTGGCTGCTTTCATTGAGATGCTCCCGTCAAATCGCCCCTAGACAGCGCATTTAAAAACTACCGTAAGGCTGTTTCTGAAGCATTTCCGATATATAGCAATCCTTGCAGAAGTCGTAAATTTTTTACCCCACCTTAACCCACCCCAACCCGTAGGGAGAAAGTAAGAAATTCACAAATGATGCGAGGATTGCTATAAAGACACGCTCGATTCTTGAAAAGCCGATAATCACCATTGAGCATGGCTCGAACTCTAACTCGCTCAGCCGTATTTACTCAAACCTCAGTGTCACACCATGCGCGGTGCCAATTGCGTCTACTCTCAAGAAATGCAAGCATCATTGAGGCTACTTATTTTTAATTATTGTTGATTCACTTCCTTTTTAGTCTTTGCTTACAGCGGCTGAGTAAGCAAGTGCTAGACACCCAACCAATCATTTGGAGTAGCAGTCTTTTCAATAGGTGTCCTAATGCTGAGCTATGCGTGGCCTCTGAGTCTCACCATTCATCAAATTCCAGAGTGTTTACTAATCTCATATCAAAAATTTACGGCGATTAAAATCCTCCAAGTCCTTTCCGTAGGAGGGGTTCAAGCTACTGAGTTGTCCACATCCCGTACTATTTTTATGATATGATCTAACAATAGTCTGGACTGTTTTTAGTTCGTAGTCTGAAACCCTCGATTTTCCTTGGGTACTTTGATTGCCGAATCGCCTTGAAACCCTTATTCTACGGTTGAAAATCAAAAACTGTCCGAAGTATGGCTCTCATCAATCAACTAATAACTAATATCTAAAATGTTCAAGAGAAAACTTTTTTGGCTCATCATTATCGCCACAGCTTTAGTAACTCTGAATATGACACTCCTGTGGAAACTGGGGGATATTGCTCATTTTTGGATGAGTATAGTTTTTTGGTTCGCTGTGGGTTCCCTGCTTTGGGACAACCAGGATATTCTCAAACAGAATGAGATAAAAAGTGACCTATTATCGACAGTAGCAGGGACTCTCTTAATAGCTTTTATTTTATTTGAAAGTGCTGTGGTTTCCAGTAAATTCGATCCTTTTTTAAGACTTGCACCTTTTTTGTCTGGTTTAGGTTTGAGCCTGATTGCAGTAGGTTTTCATAACTTAAAACTATATTGGCGTGAATTGGTAATACTATTTTTTCATGGCACCCCCAGTGTCATTACGTTACCTTTAGTGGATTTTATTACCTCGCTTACTGCGAAATTTGCTTATTATTCTTTGTGGTATATCGGTTTTAATGTAACACGTGACGGTAATTATGTTGCTTTACCTACAGGAAGGGTGTTGGTAAATGGGGGTTGTTCGGGTATAGAGGCAATGAATTACTTATTAGGTTTAGCTGTAGTTTGTTTGGTGATGTTTCCTACTAAACAAAATAAGGCTTTGGTAATAGGTGTCGCTGTTATTTGTGGTTTTATTATTAATGCTTTTCGGGTGGCGGGAATGGCTTTGTTAGTGGCATCTAATCGCCTAGATTGGTTTAAATATTGGCATGAGGGTGAAGGTTCTTTAGTCGTGGGAATGATTGCGGTGGTTTTGTTTGGGATATTTTATCAATTTATGTTGAAACGAGATAGCAAACTTAGTCAAAGTTCGGGAAATTAATTAGTTGCAATTTGAGGAAATATATCCGTTCTTCGATTTCCCCTCCCATAGTCACGAGTCTCGCTCACTCAAATGTCCGGGTGTTGAAATCCGCCAATGTCACTACCTGTCGTTTAACGGCCTCTATATCTATCATAGAAAGGATGTCAGGAATTATAGGAAACTTGTTATGGCGACAAATGAAAGTCAAATAAATCACATTTACGGTTCAGAGGATGCTCAGGGTATTTTACAGCTTGCGATCGCACGCCGACAAGATGAAGGGGAATTATCCAGAGTGCAGCTTTTCGAGATTGCAGCGGAATTGGGCATTTCCGAACAGGATATTGTAGCGGCGGAACAGCAATGGTTAGCAACTAGAGGAGAATTTCAAGAAAAGCTGGTTTTTAACTCTTACCGTCGTCGCAAATTGCAGAAAAATGTGACCAAGTACGGCATTATCAATACTTTTCTAGTTCTGTTTAATCTAGCAGGAGCGCACGAGCTTTCTTGGTCGCTGTTCATTTTACTAACGTGGGGATTGGGATTGTCGCTGAATGCTTGGAATGTTTATCAAACTGAAGGCGAAGATTACGAACAAGCTTTTCAGCGGTGGCGGTTGAAGAAACAAGTCGGAGAGTCTATTGGTACTGCGACAAATAAGTTTATGAAGTGGTTGCAGTCGTGATTTGCTATGGTAAAAAACGCCATCGCCCTTTATTTTACGTCATACTCCAAAGCGCTCGCCCTTTTCCTTCCCAAGGCGCGATCGCACTTTAAGTCCCCGAGTTCTTTTATAAATCGGGGATCGGCGTATAGTTACAGCTAATCGAGCTTAGCACCATCTTCAACCACAGGATGAATTAAAGCAGAGCGAAAACCTTGCCGAATTTCCGAACTCAAATACCTGCGCTGCAAAATTTGCCATTTTTGCCAAGCTGCATAGCGATTTTCTGTCAACAAACCAGTCAACTTCGGCAACTCTTTTTTCAGATCGCGAGCGACAAAATCTGTCAGAAACTCGCCTAAAACTTCGCTGTCTTGAATATCACCCAAACATTCCTGAATAGCTTTCACATCTTCGACATAAACTTCGTAAGTCTCGCTGTAAAAATCGCCAAACAGATTCATCAAATAGCGAACCCGCTTCGCTTGCTTCCGCAAATCGTGCAGAATAGTTCCCTCCGCTGCTAACTTCTCTTCGACAGCCTCAGCATTCAAATCATCAGCAATTTTAACTTTGCCATCCTCATATTCCGTGCCCAACAGCCAAGCCGGATGCAGGAAAAACTCGCTGACTTGAGGTAACAGTAAATCTGGCAAAACCTCAGCAATTGGCAAATGTTCGATCGCCTGAAACTGCGGTTTTTTCAGCCAATCCTCGATCGACTGCTTCAGCGATTCGTAGGTTTTGTGTTCTAAAATCGCCCTCACCCCTTTCAAAGCCCGGTGGCGCTGTTTGAGCAAATTCAACAAAGCTTTATCCAAAACTTCCTGTTCGTCAGCCGGCAAATTCGGGTAATAGCGGTTTTGGAGACTTTCGAGCATCACATCCAAATCCCTGAGCGTTCCCAGAATCCGCCCCACCTTACCAATTTTACGTTCCGAAGCCTCTTTTGGCCAATCTAAAACCGGAGCAAAACCAGTCACAGCCGATCGCAAACGTCTCAATCCCACGCGCATTTGATGAAGTTCTTCCGCGTCTTTGTCTTTGATAACTTCAGCCTCGTGCGCTACACTTTTGCGGAAATATTTCTCAATTGCCCCAGATGCAGCGTCTCCGAGAGTTTTAACTTGAGTTTTAACTTTTGCTGATGTTTTTACGTTCATAACAGGTGTAGATTGCGGATCACCGAGCAACTTTAATTTGGATTTCAAGGCTTTGGTAGTAAAGGGTTTACATCCTAGCACACAAGCCCAATTTATGAACCGCTTCCCTACATAAACCTTAATATAAGATGCTTGACAATTTATACAAAGTCAGCATTTAGCAATCTTCAATCTTCAATCTTCAATCTAAAATCTAAAATCTAAAATAAAATTACCCTCCCTCGCCCTTGAGCTAATAAAAATCGGATTTCTGGCGCGCTTTCCCAAATAGGTTAAGATCGCTGCAAACCGCTATTTATTCGCCAAAGGGTGAGAGAGGGTGCGATCGGGAGGACAAGTTTTAAATTAAATCAAGCCCGCCCAGCTTGTCCGACTTCAAAGAAGCAGTTTAGCCTTTCCAGTCTTTCTCAGATTGCTCGAGCACGTAGGTTGCTACATCCTCGATTTGTTCGGGCTTCAACTTGGCGCCGAAAGCAGGCATAGCATTTTTGCCCTTAGTTACCTGAGTGGTAATAGCTTCGAGAGAATTCATGCCGTACTTCTCAAGAGCACTCTTTTTCAAGGTTTTCATGGCCATAACCACGTTGCCGCCACCGATGTGACAAGCAGCACAGTTGGCGCTAAAGACTTTAGCTCCTTTAACGGCATCTCCTGCCAAAGCAGGGCGGCCAAAGCCGACGGTAAAAATTGCGATCGCTAACAGGGCGATCGATAAGAGTCTTTTCAACGCAGTTCTCCTCTAATGGACACGCAAAGGGTGATTCTTTAGATATTTTACCTGTTAAAACAGGCGCGATCGCGCAGTCGTATCGCCTTCTTCCGAGTAATTTACCACTTTTTGGCAGTGGCAGTTCAACTCTCAAAATTCTCCACGCCCCAGCCCGGAGCTTTCTGAGCAGCCCGGATCACAAAAGCCGCTAAATTTTCAATCTCAGCCTGTGGCATCCAGCTTTCCGGCACTTGGCGGCACCAAAAAGTCTCCTCAGTACCGTCATAAGTCATCGGTTCTCTCAGATACGCCACCAGACTATTGATGTTGTTGCGGGGAGGCGTTGCCCCCTGGAGGTCAGCCAAAGACAAAGATATCGTCGGATCAGGCAAATTAGCTCCTCCGACGTGACAATTCAGGCAATTTTGCTCGAACAATACCTTGCCCGCAGACAAATCCTGAGCCGAAAACAAGCGAGTATGTCCCTCAGAGTCCAACTCCAGAGCCACAGGTTCGCTGGCTTGTAAATACCTATTCACGTAAGAATCGGCAGCAGCCAAAACAGGTTGAGGAGCCAACAGCACGGGCAAAATAATTAACATCCCCAACAGAAAGCAGACAAAAGCACCACGACGCAGCATGAGGGACTACAACCTTTTGCGAGAATCAATGAGCCGGAGGTAAATTTTAGATTTCAGATTTTAGAGCGAAAAACGACGAGCCAGCAATTCTTGCCGAACTTCAGCGCTCTCCCAATCCAAAATCCAAAATCTAAAATCTAAAATCTAAAATCGATTAGCGAGCGCCTTTGCCACCAGCCCACTGTTTGGAAACAATTTTCGGCTGCAACAGAATGTGACCGGCAATCGCGTACAAATCGTCATCCGAGAGATTTCTCATCTCAGCGAAAATATCCGCGCTCTTCATGCTCGGATGCAGTTCCGAAATTTCCTCAAACCCGTCATAAGTGGTGGGATTTTTCATAAAGTCCACCAGCGACTCAATATTATTCCGGGGCGGGTTGGCCAAAGCCAGAGTTTCCGGGCTCAAATTCACGTTCGGGTCAGTTTTTGTCATGCCCGCAGCGTGACATTGAGCACAAGCCGAATTGAACAGGCGTTTGCCTTGCTGAACTTGTTTGAGGCTCAGCACCACCGGAGCACCCTTGTCATTCAAAGTCACAGTGCGAAGTTCAGGACTCAGTTCGACAGCCATCGCACTGCTGACAAATAACTGAAAGCTCAAGAATACAGCGGTCAGAGCAATGAAATATCTTTTAAGCATGGTTCTCCTTAAAAAAATCCGGCAAATTATTGAACGCTAAGAGATCGTACCTGGCAAACAGATTTGTGTTCAAAATTCCCTGATTCTGCAACAACTGGCGAAAGTTTCTGCAGCTATACCTTTAAAGGTAGAGGAATTTTGCGATCTAATCTGCAAGAAGTTTTGAGTCGCGCCTTTTTTCGAGAGTGGACATAATTGCCTTAACATCCTCCAAAGCCAAACGGGTTTGAGGGTGCTTGTAGGCAATTTCCAACTCGTCGCACAAACGGATCACGTCTTCAACAGGGACGTTGAAGTCCTCTGCTATTTCTGCGATGGACAGGTCTGCAAAACCCATAATTTTTAGGTCGCTGACAGGTCAAAATTGAGTTGACGGCTATTAACTGAAAGCCGGACAATTTTAGAAAGCGCTGTTAGCTTGTTCTGTTAGTTTGTTCTGAGATTTTGTTCGATCGCAAGCTAACTAACCGCTAACTGCGACTAGGCATTTTTGCCCAGCCCAACTTCAGGGCCAATCAACTTCCGATCAATATCATCCCACTGCTGGGTCGTTATTACCAATAGGAGTTGCGCGCTCTGGGATCAAAACCCGGTGTCTGCGTGAACGTCTCGTTACCAAACTAAATATTTTTGGTAGAAGCCAGGTTTTTGGCAACTCCTCAGAAATTTCCCTCTGTACCCCGCACTCACCAACAGACAATCCTCCAGCGCGGCAGCTTAGGGAGAAAGTTTGAAAGCGTGAGTCTGCGGGGGCAAAGCGTGGTTATCGCTGGCTTCGAGGGCGGGGAATTCCGAGCCGGCCAAGAAAGGCTGGGGCTGGTGGAGGCTGATGAGCTGACCAAGAGTTTTCTTTAATTGAGTCCGGGGTACAATCAAATCTACAAAACCGTGGGCGAAGGAATATTCGGAAGTTTGATAATTTTCCGGCAGCTTTTCCCGCAGAGTTTGCTCGATTACCCGGCCGCCCGTAAAGGCCACAGTAGCTTTTGGCTCTGCAATTATAATGTCTCCCAGCATTGCAAAACTGGCGGTGACGCCGCCGGTGGTCGGGTGGGTCAAAATCGGGATGTAAAGCAGTCTCGCTTCCCGGTGGCGTTCCAGAGCCCCGGAAATTTTAGCCATTTGCATCAAGCTGAGCATTCCTTCTTGCATTCTTGCACCACCGGAAGCGCAGACAATGATCACGGGCAAGCGTTCCCGCGTGGCGTGTTCGATGAGGCGAGTCAGCTTTTCTCCGACTACTGAACCCATGCTGCCGCCGATGAACTGAAATTCCATGACTCCGAGGGCGACGGGCAAATTTTCGAGTTTGCCGATGCCTGTTTCTACGGCGTCTAGGTGGCCTGTTTTTTCTTGAAATTCTCGAAGTCGATCGCTATATTTTTTGCGATCGCGAAATTTCAGGGGATCGGTGGCGTGCAGTCCTTCGTTAAGGGGCTCCCAGGTATTGGGATCAATCAACTGCTCGATGCGATCGTCACTGTAAACTCTGATATGATGCCCGCATTCCAAGCAAACCATTTGATTTGCTCGCAGGTCTTTGGTATAACTCAGGGCACCGCAAGCTTCGCATTTATTCCAAAGTCCGTCCGCAATTTCTCGTTCCGGCCGTTCTTGGGAGTTCGGTACTGATTTTCTTCGATTTGCAAACCAATCAAATAGAGACATTAAAACTTGGTAATTGGTAATTGGTAATTGGTAATTGGGAATTGGTAATTGGTAATTAGTAATTGTTAGTTGTTAGTTGCTAGTTGTCAATTGCTAGTTGTTCAGTGACTAATGACTAATGACTAATGACTAATCACCAGATTCTGGCTCATCTTCAACTGGACTGATGAGGAGCGATGCTGTTCGCTGGTGTTCTGGAAGAACTTGCAGGGCTGTAGCACTTCCAGCACCCAAATAAGATGCTATGCCCAAGTCTACAATCCGGGCCGGGATTTCATGAGCAGCTAGGAGCTGCTGCATTAATTCCGCTTCCCAACGAAAGCTAGTAGTTGTAAGTGTAATCCAAGACACGGAACAATTTTACCAATTTTTGAGACAATATCATGCTCGATCGCGCCTGACTACCTGCCGATCAGGAACTAAAATTCGGGAAAAACAACTGCCAGTAACTAGATAAGATAGCTTCGCCCCACAGAGCAGTAATTGCTGCACCGAGAGCCAGAAAGGGGCCAAAAGGCATGGGTTGACGCCGATCGAGCAAGCCGATGGCGATCGCCCCGCCACCGGCAAAAGCCCCGGCTACACAGGCGATGAATCCCGCTAGCAGCAAGTATTTCCAGCCCAGCCAAGCTCCCATCAAGGCGGCCAATTTGGTATCTCCGGCGCCCATCGCATTCTGGCCCAGGCCAATCGTCCCGGCGAGTCCGATCGCGTCAAACAGCCACAACCCGACAACTGCTCCCACGATCCCGTCGAGTACCAGATAGTGTATCGAGTCGATCAAACTAAATGTCGGCCACCAACCTTTTGCCACCTGGAAAACCAATCCGATCACCAAACCCGATCGAGTTAAAGAATTAGGCAAAGTCATTGTATCGCAATCAATCAAAGACAAAGCCAACAGCCAGCTAAACAAAGCCCAAAAACCAAGAGTTTGCACTGTTAGGCCAAACCGCCAGAAGATTAACAAAAACAGCAAACCCGTAGCTGCTTCCACCAGCGGATAGCGGACGGAAATCCGACTGTGGCAGTGATTGCAGCGTCCCCGCAGCCACAGCCAACCGAAAACAGGTATATTTTCGTAATTTCTGAGTTGATTTAAACATTTGGGACAGCGAGAAGGAGGGTGGATCACCGACAAACCCGCAGGCAACCGATAGACTACCACATTTAGAAAGCTGCCAATAGCAGATCCCAAAATAAAAACGATCGCCGTGACAAGGCAATTAAAGATAATTTCCATTAAGTTGACTGTTGACTGTTGACTGTTGACTGTTGACTGGGGTTATGTATCACTTGTTACTTCTCAATAGTTAGTTGTTACTTGTTAGATCGTGTCCGGTCTACCCATCATAAAAAGTGTTAATAGTCAGGAATCCAAGTCTTTATAAAATCCTGAAAACTTGTGTCTTCGCTAGAAACCTATTTTATTGCGAGCTTGCCAGCGGACATAATATTAGTTACCAATGATTAATGACCAATTACCAATTACCAATTAATACATTTGAGATTCAATTTCGTCAAAAGTAACAAAACGTTCACCGGGCAACAAAACGGGCTGCGAAGCAAAAATTAGCTGACCTCGATCGCTTCCTTGACTGACAACTACGCCGGCCGGACGCTGCATCTGGTCGGAATGCACTTTTAGATACATACCATAGGCGGAGCGAGCAGCTTTGATCAAATCGGGAGCTAGCAAACTGTGACTTTCGGAAGTTTCTATCCTGGGTTCTGGGTTGGGTTGGTATGGGTTCACTGGAAACTTATCATAATGGTATTAAGTCGAGCTATTGGTGTTGCCTCTAGAGCGATCGAACTTACCTTATTTTTTAAGAATAAACTTAGGTGGAAATTATTAATAGATTAACCTACAATCCTCCCTTAGCTGCGATCGAACTGCGACTGCGATCGCTCCTTTCCGCCCAACTGTACGCTGCTGCGTGGGTAGATCCGTCCCCCGCAACGCTAATGGGGGTTTTCGATCACCTGCGAACTCTGCGCTACATCCTCCACGACTACGTACCCAGGACAGTGTCCGAATCTCCGCCCAACCCCGGCGAGGTGCGCTACCAGTGGCAAACAGGCACCTTGCTGTTCACCGATTTGGAAGGGTTTACGTCGCTGTTGGAAGCGAACGCGGCCCAAGGGCGCAAGGGAGCTGAAAGCCTGCTGGGCGTGATTAACGACTATTTTGCCTCGATGATTGAAATTGTCAGCAAATCGGGCGGGGATTTGCTGGAGTTTACCGGAGATGCGATGCTGGTGCAGTTTCTGTCAGGGGTTTACCAAGAGGATACAGCGAGGGCGGTGCGGGCGGGTCTGCGGATGCAGCGGGCGATGGCTGAATTTGCCAATATTGAAACGGCGCGGGGTGTTTTGTCTTTGAGGATGCGGGTGGGCATCCACTGCGGTCGCTATATTAGTGCTGACATCGGTACCCCGCTGCGGATGGCTCACGTACTGCTGGGGCATTCAGTCCAGCAAGCCAAGCAAGCTGAGGGTTCTGGAACTGTGGGGCGGGTGTGTGTGACTGAAACTGCTAGAGAGTCTTTGGCAGAGCAATTTCGTTTTGAAGCCGGGAAACCGGGTTATTTTTTGGTGGCGGACGATTTCACCGACGATCAACTCGGAGAGTATGATATCACTTTGACTGGGCGACGGATGCCGAGTTCAGTATTGCTTGATCGCAGCGTTGCGGGCTTGGTAAAAGAAATCGGGGAAGCTGTGAATCGGCTTGAACCCCTTGCTAGTTATATTCCCAAAACGATCCTGAGACTGCTGGTGGAAAATGCAGACAGGCGGAAAATTCCGCCGGATTTTCCT
The DNA here is from genome assembly GCF_036700845.1 of Microcoleus sp. S13_C5. NCBI lineage: Bacteria > Bacillati > Cyanobacteriota > Cyanophyceae > Oscillatoriales > Microcoleaceae > Microcoleus > Microcoleus sp. S13_C5. The sequence goes on along the minus strand of NZ_JAUBPR010000006.1, from coordinate 86,747 downwards.
GAACCGACGGTGATGTTTGTCAACTTGATTGGTTTACCGGAGTCTGTGGAAAAAGCTTCGCCGGAGGAAGAAGTTAATCTGGTAGTCGGTTTTTCTCGGGTGTTTGCGTCGATCGATGCTGTAGTGTCAGCTAAAGGGGGCGTGTTGCAAAAAGTAACGGCGCACTTAGACGGTTCGGATATGCTGATTTATTTTGGCGTGCCCGACGCTCACACGGATGACGGCAGCCGCGCGGCTAGTGCGGCGATTGCGATCCGAGATATCATTGCAGGTTTGCCTCTGGTAATTATCGCGGGTGAAGAAGTAAAAGTAAGCTGTCAAATTGGGCTTTCCCGGGGGCCGGTGTTTGCTGCTGAGGTTGGGGAACCGCGAGGGCGCAGGGAGTTTAATATCCTGGGCGATACGGTGAATACGGCGGCTCGGTTGATGAGCAAGGCAGGGGAAAACCAAATTTTGATTGGTGAAAGGGTGTGTGAGTCGATCGGGCTAAACTTCATTTGCGAGGCTTTGGGATCTGTTGCTCTGAAGGGGAAATCTGCTCCAACTCCGATTTTTGCTTTGCAAGGTGAAAAAGGAGAGAAGGGAAAAGGGGGCGTTTAAATAACTTTGCTGGGCAATAAGGGCATACTACTGGTCAATTGAGAGCATGACTAACCATTACCGCATAATAATGATGCGCGATCGTACCCCAAAAATTAAAATACTGTAAATCGATCAAATTAGCGTATATTGCCTGTAATACCGACAACTTCTAATATCTCTTTAGAAATAAAATTTTGCCCTCTGCTTAACTATTAACTCCGGTAAATTTATCGATATACAGTGGTATACTGCCAGTAAAGTTACTCTCCATCCCTTTCTTGTTGGCATTTATGTTGATTAAGCTGGCAGAAACCCACCTCTTAGGCATTTTGAGCTACTGCCGCCAAATTTTCCTTTTTCGGAGAGTTCGCAGTCTTTCCCTGCTATTTGCAACCGGACTCGGCTTGAGTTTGGTAGTGGCGGCTTGTTCTCCTACCGCTACCACACAGGGCACGGCCACTGCGAACACCTACGCACCTCCAAAAAGCATTACAGTTAGCATCGGCTACCAAAAATCTGCTACCGTTCTCAACGCCCTCAAAACCAAAGGTGACTTAGAAAAAGCCTTAGCAGCCTCCAAATCTTCTGTAAAATTTGTAGAATTTCCTGCTGGGCCTCCTCTATTAGAAGGAATGAACGCAGGCAGTATTGACTTTGGCTACACAGGAGAAGCACCACCAGTCTTTGCCCAAGCTGCCGGAACACCATTAGTTTATGTTGCTTACGAAACGGCAAATCCTCAATCTGAAGGTATTGTGGTTCCCAAGGATTCACCCATACAAACTATTGCCGATCTTAAAGGCAAAAAAGTTGCTTTTGCTAAAGGATCTAACACTAATTACCTCTTAGTTAAAGCCTTAGAATCTGCTGGACTTAAATACAGCGACATCACTCCAGTTTTTCTCAAACCAGCAGATGCCCGCGCCGCTTTTGAAGGCAGAAATGTTGATGCTTGGGCGATTTGGGACCCCTATTTAGCAGCCGCAGAAAAAACCGCCGGCGCGAGACTTATAGCAGATGCAACAGGAATCGCTGCCAATCGAGGTTACTATCTTGCCCGCAAGAGTTTTGTGGACGAACATCCTGAGATTTTGAAACTCATTTTAGATGAAGTCAAAAAGGTAGATCGATGGGCGGCCGACAATCCCGTAGAAGTGGCTAAATTTCTGGAGACGCAATTAGGGATAGAAGCCTCCGTGTTAGAAGTGTCTGAAAAGCGACGCAACTATGGCGTTTTTCCCCTCAGCGATGAAGAGATTGCCGGACAGCAACAAATTGCTGATACCTTCCAAAAACTGCAACTTATTCCTAAGCCCGTCCAAATTAAAGAAATCGTTTTGAAAGATGGTAAGTAGCGTCATTAGCCAGGAGAAATTAACGTGAATACTCAATGGATAAAAACTGATGTGCTTGTAATTGGTGGCGGTACGGCTGGCACAATGGCTGGCATCAAAGCTAAACAGGCAAATCCTGATAGCGAAGTGCTGATTTTAGAAAAGGCAAATATTCGCAGAAGTGGTGCGATCGCAATGGGAATGGACGGTGTAAACACAGCCGTCATTCCCGGCCATTCTACACCAGAACAGTACGTTCGCGAAATTACCCTTGCTAATGACGGCATCCTCAACCAAAAAGCCGTTTATCAAACTGGAAAATTAGGCTATGAAGTCATCCAAGAGTTAGAAACTTGGGGAGTAAAATTTCAGAAAGATGCCCAAGGTAACTACGACTTAAAACAAGTTCATCGCGTCGGCAAATATGTGTTGCCAATGCCCGAAGGCAAAGACCTCAAACAAATTTTAACCAGACAGGTAAAACGCCACAAAGTTAAAGTTACCAATCGAGTAATGGCAACCCGCGTTTTAGTTCAAGCAGGACGCGCTACTGGAGCCCTTGGCTTTGATGTGCGAAGTGGCGATTTTGTAGTAATTCAAGCGAAAGCTGTCATTCTTTCTACAGGTGCTTGTGGTCGTTTAGGACTACCCGATTCCGGCTATCTTTATGGCACCTATGAAAATCCGACTAATGCCGGAGATGGCTATTCAATGGCTTACCACGCTGGAGCAGAACTCACTAACATTGAGTGTTTTCAAGTCAACCCGCTAATTAAAGATTATAACGGCCCTGCTTGCGCTTATGTCGCCGGTCCCTTCGGTGCTCACACTGCTAATGCCGAAGGTCATCGCTTCATTAGTTGCGATTATTGGAGCGGTCAAATGATGCTGGAAATCTGGAATGAATTACACTCTGGTAAAGGCCCAATTCAATTAAAAATGACTCATCTCGATGAAGATACTATCGCTGAAATAGAGTCAATTCTTTGGTCAAATGAGCGGCCGAGTCGAGGTCGATTTCACGAGGGTAGAGGGGAAAATTATCGTGATCACGGCGTTGAAATGCACATTTCTGAAATTGGGCTATGCAGCGGGCACAGCGCCTCTGGTGTTTGGGTGAATGAAAAGGCAGAAACAACTGTACCCGGACTCTACGCAGCGGGAGATATGGCAAGCGTTCCTCATAATTATATGATCGGGGCTTTTGTGTTCGGTAGAATAGCAGGAACTAATGCCATTGACTACATCCAAAGTTTAGATTATGTCGAGCCGGACGCTGATTTTTTGGAAGCAGAAAAAGCGCGGGTTTATGCACCTTTAAAGCTGCCCAATGGAATCCCTCACACGCAAGTAGAATATAAGTTACGGCGCTTAGTGAATGATTATTTACAACCACCCAAAGTTGGAAACAAAATAGAGATTGGGCTGAAAAATTTTGTCCGTTATCAAGAAACTCTACAGGAAATGGGCGCTCGCGATCCTCATGAGTTAATGCGCTGCATGGAGGTTCACTTTATTCGAGACTGTGCGGAAATGGCCGCGAGGGCTTCTTTGTATCGCTGTGAGACTCGTTGGGGGCTTTATCATTATCGGCTAGATTACCCTGAGAAAAATAATGAAGAGTGGTTTTGCCATGTTAATTTGAAAAAAGGGGAATCAGGAGAAATGAGCTTGTTTAAGCGTCCAGTTGAACCTTATATTGTGGAGGTTGATTTACATAAAGAGGATTATAATGTTGTAGCGCGTTGAGTTATAGTAAGATTAGGTTATTTGTTCCCGTCATTGGGATCAATAACACTAAGATTACTATACATTCAAGTGGGATGTAAGATATTGTCGAGTTGATTTATTTGTAGATAGAGAAGATATTGTAGAGTGCGTCAGTTCTAAATAATTTGTGAGTTCTACAAAACTTTGGATCTAACGCACCAGGCTCCTATAATAAGTTGTTTAAATGCTAGACAGCTTATTGTAGAGGTGAGTTCTCGTCACTATCTTTGATTTCTCACTATCATATCCATAAACTCACTCCATCCCACTTGACAATCGGATAACTCTATTCACCATTAACCATCGCACCTAACTATGGCTTTAATTACACAACGAGTTGATGTTCCAGTCACCGTAGATGAGTCTAAGTGTTTGGAGAAGTGCCAGGTATGCATTGATGTTTGTCCTTTGGATGTACTGGCCAAAAATCCAGAAACAGGGAAAGCTTACATGAAATACGATGAATGTTGGTTTTGTTTGCCTTGTGAAAAAGAATGTCCAACTAATGCCATAACGGTTAAAATTCCCTTCTTGTTGCGCTAAGTTTTTCTATTTTGTATAGAGTGTAAAAATTCATGATTGCTGAGAATGATAGTGAATTAAATCAATGGCTAGAAATGCTGCGATCGCCCGAACTAAGCGAGCGCCTTGTTGCCGTTAAAAATTTACAATATTTGGGTGATGAAGAAGCTACAAATGCCCTACTTCTCGCCCTGTCCGATGAGAGTGTTGCCGTTCAAAAAATTGCCATCTCTGCCCTTTGGGAAATTGGCAATCCTGTGGTCATTCCTGCTTTTATTGAGTGTCTAGGTTCCGCTGATGCCGATATTCGCCAAGAAGCATTATCTGCATTAAATGAATTAGTTTCACCAACTGACTTACGACAACTACTAGATGCACTTCACCGCGAAAATGTTAATATCCAACTCAATATCTTAACCTTGTTGCGGAAGATTCACGATGCTCAGTCTTTACCCGATATTTTACCATTTTTTGCATCCGATGTTCCTGAATTGAGAGCAACAGCAGTAACCACTCTCAGCTATCTCAATCAGGTCGAAAAATGTCCCCAAGCTTTGGCTTTAATATCTGATACAGATTTAAATGTTCGCCGTGCTACGGCTTTAAGTTTAGGACATTTAACAGATCCAGAAGTCATCTCAATTCTGTGTCAAGCACTCAAAAGCGATACTGACTGGCAAGTGCGACGAAATGCAGCTAAATCTTTGGCAATTCATGCCGATTCTGCGGCAATTTTGGCACTGGAAACAGCGGTAAGTGACGAACACTGGCAAGTTCGCAAATTCGCGCTACAAGCGTTGCAAAAAATTCCCGATGAACGAGTCATGCCTGCTTTGATTAGAGCCTTAGCTGATGAATATTCAGATGTGCGGAAAGAAGCTGCGATCGCCCTCGGCAATCTCAGCAATCCTGCCGCGATGCCTGCGCTGCAACAATCTCTGGACGATCCCGATAAAGAGGTTACTATTTTCTCTCAAAAAGCGATTCAGAAAATTCAAACATTACTGCAAAATTCCCAAAATGGTTGATTCTTCCTCTTTACCAAAAACCAACTCACATTTACCCTCAGAAAATCCCAATTCTGTGGAAAAATTACGACATCAAGAAGTTGTCAACTATCTCAAACAAGTCATCGAACCCACACTCAAAAATGATATCATCACTTTGGGAATGGTGCGAAATTTGCGAATTGTTGAAAATTACATTTATTTGCGCCTTTATATTGGAGGGCATCAGCAAGAGTTACCAAAAATAATTGAATCTGTTTTATCGCCTGTAAGCTGGTGCAAAAAAACTTATATTCAAACTTGCACCATAGCCAACGTGCGAACTACCTTGGCTATTTCTAGCGGCAAAGGTGGGGTGGGAAAATCTACAACGGCTGTGAATTTAGCAACAGCGTTAAAATTACAGGGAGCCAAGGTAGGCTTGCTTGATGCTGATGTTTACGGCCCCAATATTCCTCAAATGTTAGGCTTAGGACAAGCCGATGTAGAGACAATTAATACTGCTAAAGGTCAGAAATTTTTACCCCTGGAAGCACAGGGAATTAAAGTGATGTCAGTGGGTTTATTAGCCGAGCCAGAACGTCCTTTAGCATGGCGAGGCCCAGTTCTCCACAAAATTATTACGCAGTTTATTCAAGATGTAGAATGGGGCGAATTAGATTATTTACTCATTGATTTACCCCCCGGTACCGGAGATGCTCAAATTACCATTGTGCAAGAAAGTCCTATTTGTGGAGTGATTCTCGTTACTACGCCGCAACAAATATCTATTTCAGATGTCCGTCGCAATATTTATATGTTTCGCCAAGTAGGGGTTCCAGTGCTTGGGATTATTGAAAATATGAGTTATTTAATCTGCGATCGCCATGCAGAACCGATACAAATTTTTGGTAGTGGTGGGGGTAAACAGTTAGCAGAAGAACTTCAAGCACCCCTCCTTGCCCAAATTCCTATAGATCCGCGCATTTGTGCGGGAGGTGATACAGGAAAACCCCTAACAATTGCAGATCCGAACTCGGCGGTATCTCAGGTTTTTATGCAGATAGCAGCAGGGCTAAATGCTACTTTTTCTCCTGCGAGTGCAACTGATATATTGCCCGCGAATATTAATCATGTAAGTAACTAGAGAAGGAATACAAACAAAAATCTACAGAATGTGCTTGCATTTTTGAAGCCATCTGTGGAATAATAGGAGCTTGTCAGACTTAACTACGGTATACCGCTCGATTTATCGTAGTATGCTCATCAATAATGATTAGCTCAGCTTTTGCATGGTTATTACGTTGCTTGGTTTTCCGCACTTAAATTCAGGAATAGACAATGTTAACCCCATTGAAAGAAAACCGATTTTCAGGCAGATTGAGACACCTTTGGAGCAAACTCAAACATAGTTCTATCAAGACCTTTGCTTTGCTTTTTGCATTTGGCTTCAGTTTGAGTTTGACAGTCTCAGCCTGTACTCCTACTCAGCAAACAAATACAACTACTGCCCCGACTTCTGCTGCCACATCGGTGGCTAGTTCTAACTCACAACAGAGCAATGTAATTCGGATTGGCTATCAAAAATATGGAACTCTAAGCATCCTTAAATCACGGGGAAGTTTAGAGAAGCGTTTGGCCTCCCAAAACATTTCTCTACAGTGGCTTCAATTTCCCGCTGGTCCTCAATTACTAGAAGCTTTGAATGCAGGCAGTATTGACTTTGGTCATACAGGAGAAGCACCGCCTATTTTCGCACAAGCCGCTGGCGCACCATTGGTATATGTTGCTAACGAGCCTCCTAATCCTAAAGGCGAAGCTATCTTAGTACGGAAAGATTCTCCCATTCAAGATGTGGCTGGGTTGAAAGGCAAAAAAGTTGTATTTAATAAGGGTTCAAACGTGCACTACCTAGTAGTAGAAGCATTAAGAGCAGCCGGATTAAAATATAGCGACATTCAGCCTATTTACTTGCCACCAGCAGAGGCGCGGGCAGCTTTTGAACAAGGTAGCGTTGATGCTTGGGCGATTTGGGACCCGTTTTTTACAGTAGCGAAACGAGCTACTGATGCTCGCGTTCTTAAGGATGGAGAAGGGCTTGTAGCTAATCGGGAATTCTATCTAGCTGCTAAACCTTTTAACGACCAATATTCTGACCGGACTAAGGCAATTTTAGAGGAACTTCAAAAAATCGATGAATGGGCGGCGACTCAACCAACTGAGGTCGCAAAACTGCTATCTCCCGCTCTTGGTATTGACGTTCCCACTTTAGAGGAAGTGGCACGGAGACGGCCTTACGGCGTGCAGCCCATTACAGCGGAAGTCATCACTTATCAACAAAAAGTTGCTGATACTTTCTTGGATTTGAAGCTGCTTCCCAAACAGATCAAAATTAGTGAATTGGCTCAGGTAACTAAACAATAAATAGTGATGGAGACTAAGGCAAATGGAATTATTTTGGTTTATCCCAACTCACGGAGATGGACGGTATTTAGCGAGCGGAATTGGAGGGCGATCGGGCAGTTTTTCCTACTTAAAGCAAATTGCCCAAGCCATTGACCATTTAGGATTTACGGGCGCTCTACTTCCGACTGGACGCTCTTGCGAAGACGCATGGGTAGTGGCTTCTTCCCTCATGTCTGTAACGGAAAAAATGCGTTTTCTAGTAGCAATTCGTCCGGGATTAATGTCTCCGGGGGTAGCAGCACGGATGGCCGCAACCTTTGACAGATTATCTAACGGGCGCTTGCTGATTAATGTGGTTACGGGCGGCGATCCGGTTGAATTAGCTGGAGATGGAGTGCATCTGAGTCACGACGCACGTTATGAATTGACTGATGAATTCTTGACTGTTTGGAGGGCAATGCTTGAAGGAAGTAACTCGACTAATCTGCGAGAGCAAGAAGTAGATTTTAGCGGTGAATATCTTCAAGTTAAGGGCGGAAAAGTTCTATTTCCACCTGTACAAACTCCTTATCCTCCGTTATGGTTTGGGGGTTCGTCGCCAATCGCACAACAAATTGCAGCAAAACATATTGATGTTTATTTGACTTGGGGGGAACCGCCGCAACAAGTGGCAAAAAAAATTGAAGCTGTAAAAAAATTAGCAGCAGAACAGGGTAGGACTGTGCGGTTTGGGATTCGCCTTCACGTCCTTGTACGCGAAACGGAAAGCGAGGCTTGGGAGGATGCAAATCGATTGATTAAATATGTCGATGAGGATGCGATCGCGGCCGCCCAAAAAGCTTATGCCAGAATGGATTCTGAAGGGCAAAAGCGGATGACAGAACTGCACGCAGGCAACCGCGAAGCTCTAGAAATTAGCCCCAATTTGTGGGCGGGAATTGGGTTAGTAAGAGGCGGTGCCGGTACTGCCTTAGTGGGAGATCCCGATACCGTTGTCGAGCGAATATTGGAATATTCCGAATTGGGGATTGAAACTTTCATTTTTTCCGGTTATCCCCACTTAGAAGAAGCGTATCGAGTCGCTGAATTGCTATTCCCCCGCTTGCCGCTGAAGAACCAACCGACTGTAAATCAACCGCAAATGTTTAGTCCTTTTGGCGAAATTGTTGCCAACGAAAAGTTTCTCCACCAACAAGTTATTCCTACGAGTGCGTCATGAATAAAAAATGGCTCAACAACCCCTATTTTCAGCAGGTAATCCCCTGGATTGTCCCAATGCTACTGATTGTTAGCTGGCAATTATTGGTGCAGGTGGGTTGGCTTTCCACAAGAGTTTTACCCGCCCCAACAGGTGTTTTAAGTGCAGGAGTTAGATTGGCAATTACCGGGGAACTGTTTCACCATATCGGAATTAGCGCTTGGCGTGCCGTCGTTGGTTTCATCATCGGCGGAGGAATTGGTTTGACTCTTGGTTTCGTCAATGGTCTGGTTCCAATCGCCGAAAAGCTGCTAGATACTTCTGTACAAATGGTTCGTAATGTTCCCCACCTCGCCTTAATTCCCCTAGTGATTTTGTGGTTTGGAATTGGCGATCCAGCTAGATTGTTTTTGGTAGCTTTGGGTGTGTTTTTTCCAATGTATATCAATACATTTCACGGCATCCGCAGCGTAGATGCCGGATTGATTGAAATGGGAAAAGTTTATGGCTTGAGTGCCACGTCTCTTTTGTGGAAAATTATTTTGCCTGGGGCCTTGCCTTCAATTTTGGTAGGTCTGCGATATTCATTGGGGATTATGTGGCTGACGCTGATTGTCGCAGAAACAATTGCTGCGGATTCTGGTATTGGTTACATGGCAATGAATGCTCGCGAGTTCTTGCAAACTGATGTTGTGGTGTTGAGCATTATTATGTATGCTTTGTTGGGTAAGTTTGCAGATGCGATCGCCAGAAAGTTAGAAGAGAAATGGCTGGCTTGGCATCCCAACTATCAGCCCGCTTAGGTTGAAAAAATAAGCCATAAGAAAGAAAGATGAGAGTGTCCCATTTTTCTTTCTTAGTTCCTCTAGAAATGCTGTCCCTCACGCTCTGCTCAGTTAGTGTTTTTTACGTATAAAAGCTGGGATTGGGGAGCTGATCGTTGAGTACCCAGTTACCCAGATCGTGAATTTTATAGTCAACAGAATCATGTAGCGTAAACGTTCTCAGATTACGCCAGTAGCGATCGAAACCATATTTACTGGTGGTAGCACGCGCCCCCATCACTTCAAAAATGCGAGTAGTCACATCTAAACCTATTTTTGTGGCAGCAACCTTTGCCGTTGCGATCGCGATCGCGCATTTTCCACGTTCTTCTGTTGTTAAATCTATGCCTTTTTCCCAAGCTGCTTGCACAATGGCGGCGGCTCGCTCCGTCAAACTGCTAACCGCTTGCAGATCGACCCACATTTCTCCGTAGTGTTTCAGAATGTAGGGATCAAGCGTCACACTAGGAGCATTGGAAGTCAACCAGGGTCGTCCTTGGGTACAAGTATAGTCTTTGGCAGCAGCAAATGCTCCTTCCGCAATACCCAAATAAATATGGGCAAGATTTATTTGCGTCAAACAAGCTCGTAAAGTACGGAAAGGAATATCAGCACGGGTGCGATCGCCAAACACTTCCGAGTCATAAACGCGCACTTGGTCGAAACTAATACTACCGCTATCGGTTTGGCGTTGCCCCATATTATCCCAATCGTCATGAATTTGTATTCCCTCTCTTTGACTGGGAATTACAATAATTGCGAGTTCGGAGGTATCTTGATGAACCGCAGTTATGGGTAAGATATCAGAATCTTTAGAGCCAGAGCAAAAGCTTTTTGTCCCGTTCAGTAAAAAGCCTGTACCATCAGGAGTTAAAGTCGCACGGCGATCGAGGGGATTGAGAGCATTGCACCAAAACCAATTGTTTGTCACCGTATCTTTGTAGAACTGCGCTTTGCGCTCCTCCGTGCCAAAAAGATGCGGGATAACAACCCCTAAATGGTGATAGGAGTAAACATGGGCTAGAGAACTATCAGTCTTTGCCAACTCGCGGGAAATTTGGAGTGCAGTAATCCACGTTTCGCCAATACCGCCATATTCTTTAGGAATAATCAAACCGAGTAAACCGCTAGAACGAATGCGATCTCGTTCATACTTTGGCGTACCGCCAACACGATCTCGTTCGATGGCAGTAGCAGCAAATTCTTGAGCCAGCGATTTTGCGATCGCTACATAATCTTGCTGGCTGTCTTGTTGTGTTGTGCTTTTCGAGTCTACAAGGGATATTTTCATATTGATGATACAAAATTGAGGGAAGTAATGAGGTACAAATGATTTAGGATTCCTATAGGTTGGTCAGTCCTTAAAACCCAAGTAAACAGAAATCGGTACATCTTCAACAAACTGACCTGAAGGTTCTGCACTGAGAATTGCTGCTTTAATTTCCGCCTCAAATACGGAAGTATCACCGTTAAAGTAATCACGACGGCAGTAAGCGGTGGAGTAGAGATAACCAATAAAATTATCAATCGTCCAGTGTTTTTGAAAGTCAATCTTATGGCGCTTAATCCGAACGAATGGCGATCGATCCAAAACTTCTAAATCTGACTTGTAGAGCAAAGGAACGCTACTCGATCCGACACGCCGCTCTTCTCCTAGCCACCGTTTGATTGTAGCTAGCACATTTTGTGCCCAAACAGAGTCATTTGACCAAATATCTTTTTCAGTTTGAATAATCGCTATCCCACTATTGGCGTTACTGGTGCGATCGAGCACATCGTAACTGCGCTGTAGCACCAGTTCTTGATCCATCCAATGAAAAGCACGACCAATGGTGACAAGGGAAAACGTACCGATTGCCAGGGAAATATTTTCTGCTAAATCCCTTACCCAAGCGATATTTGAAGCATGAGCCAGTTTAGCTTCTTGCTTGGCAACTTCGAGCATTTCTGGATCGGGATCGATACCCAAAACAGATTGAAATCGATCGTGTAAGGCGATCGCTACCAAGCCAATCCCACAGCCGAGATCGAGAAGCTTGCCTTGCCCATCTAATTGAAATTCCTGTGAGATTAAATCGTAAAGAGCATTTGGGTAGCGCGGTCGATATTGCAGGTAATAAGAAATGGCTCCTTGAAAGAGAGTGGGATCGTAGCTTGGGAGTAGTTTAGCAGTCATGATTGAAGTCCTGTTTTGCTCAGTTAGGATTTAGGTTTTGAGATAGCTGCTTTGATAATGATGGGTTTGGGCAACAATTTTATTCACTATCATATAGAAATTGTTACATCTTTAAATTTATGGAATTTTCAAATGAAACCTCCTCCTTCTTGATTAGATATTAATTGCGATCTATGCCTGGGATTTAAACCTCTAAAGGAAGAGTTTGCGTATTGGATAAATCCAAGGTACTCAATAATTTTTCTTTCCAATATTGCAAATCGCGATCGGTACGCCTGCGGGGACGGGGAAGATCGATATCTAGCTCAAGATGAATGCGTCCAGGGTTGCCACGCATAACGATCGCGCGATCGCTTAAAATCAGTGCTTCTTCAACATCATGGGTGACAAGAATCATGGTCTGGCGATCGGATTGCCAAATTTCTAACAGACGATCCTGTAATTGCATTCTAGTAAAGGAATCGAGAGCACTAAAGGGTTCATCTAGCAATAAAATAGAAGGATTAGTAACAAGGGCACGCGCGATCGCCACCCGTTGAGCCATTCCTCCTGATAGTTGGCGTGGCAGCAAACGAGCAAAATCTTGTAATCCAACCTTAACTAGAGCATCACTTGCCCGTCCCTTGCGTTCATCCTTCGGTAAATGATGCAAACCAAACTGCACATTTTCCCAGACGGTTAACCAAGGCATCAGCCGAGGTTCTTGAAATATTACACCAATTTCTGGATGAGGTTTGTTAATGCGAATATCGTCAATTTGCACATCTCCATAAGTTGGCATATCTAATCCGGCAACGATACGTAAAAGTGTACTTTTGCCGCAACCACTCGTACCAATTAAACTAATAATCTCGCTACGATTAACAGTTAAATTAATAGACTCCAACCCTACAAAGCCATTTTTAAATCGCTTATGTAGTCCTTCGATGAGTAGCATATATGTTTCCTCCTTGGCGCTTTGAATGAATGCTTGAAATTAATGCTTTGAACTAATGGTTGGAAGCGTAAACATCCTGCCAATGGAGTAGCCAATGCGATGCAATGCCAATAATTGAGTCAGTCACTTTTCCGAAAATCGCAAACAAGAGAATGCTGGCGAGGGTGATGGCGGGTCGTCCAGTCGCTTGCCCGTCGATCAATAAGAAGCCTAAGCCCTGACTGGCTCCCATCAATTCAGCCGCCACGACAAACATCCAGCCCAAACCCAAGCCACTTCGCAAACCGACAATGTAGGCAGGCAATGTCGCGGGCAAGAACACACGACTGATAAGCTGCCAATCATTAAGTCTATAGATTTTGCCAACCTCAACCAATTTGCGATCGACATTGTGAATGCCGCTCATGAGATTTAAGTAAACGGGGAAAAAGACTCCAACGGCAATCAGAGCAATTTTAGAAGGCTCATGAATTCCCATCCAGAGGATGAATAGCGGCACCCATGCGAGGGAAGGAATGTTGCGGAGTGACTGCAAAAGTGGATCGAGTAAATCGTGAATTAGGCAAGAATAGCCTGTTAATCCTCCTAGAATAGTGGCAAAAAATGTACCAATCAAGAAGCCAACGAAAACCCGATAGAGTGTAATGCCGATGTGCTGCCAGAGTTCCCCGGCTACACCGAGTTTCCAAACTGTTATGACAATAGTTGAGGGAGCAGGTAACAAGTTAGGAGCAACAAAGCCAAACCTAGACAGACTTTCCCACGATATTAAGAGAAAGACTGGCAAGAGCAAGCCTTTTGCTCTGCCTAGACGACTGAGAAGTTGCCAAATATTACCTGTTTGTGCGCTTGGTATTGCGATCGCAAGTCTTTGTTCCATAACTTAGTGTTTGCTGTTCTGCATAGATAGCTTTGGGGCGGAATTAAAAATTAAAAATAATAATTTTGCATTTTTAATTTTTAATTTTTAATTTTCTGAGCTGCGTTGGTCTATATCCACAGCAGATGTTTTTTACTTAGGATTTAGCAACCTTTGCCACATACTGCGGATCGATTAAATTGTTAACTACTGTACTGACATCAACGGAATTCTCGATCACGCCGCTTTTTTTCAAGACATCCCCAGCAGCACTAATAACGGCTTTTTGTTCGTCACCAATCGATGAGTTTGAGAGATTGGTTCGCTCCTCTAATTGTTTAGTTGCTACCGCTTCTGTCAGCTTCGATGCTTTAATCACCACTTGCTTGAGTTCACTAGGATTTGCGATCGCCCATTTCCGTGCCTTCTCATAGGCGGTTAGCACTTGACTAACTTGTTCAGGATATTGTTTGGCAAATGCCTCGCGGACATTCAAAAAGCCTTGACTAATTAGTTTGGGATCGCGGAAGAAGAGTTTCGAGCCTTTTTCTACTTCTGTCTGTGCCATAAATGGATCGAGACCAGCCCAGGCATCGACATCGCCTTTCTCAAGGGCAGCTTTACCGTCAGCGTGGGGCAAAGGCACAATTTCCACATCTTTGGTAGTCAAACCGACTCGATCCAAGGCACGCAACAAGAAAATAAACGGATCTGTGCCGCGCGTTGCTGCAACTTTCTTGCCTTTTAGATCGGCGACTTTTTGAATGGAAGAATTTGCCGTAGTTACTAATGCTGTCCATTCGGGCTTCGAGTAAACGTAAATAGACTTGATGGGATTGCCATTGGCTTTGGCAATCAGTGCCGAAGCACCAGAAGTCGAGCCAAAGTCAATGCTGCTGCCATTGAGAAACTCTAATGCCTTGTTACTACCTTGACTAAGCACCCATTCCACTTTGATATTGGTTTTGGCTAAGTCTTCCTCCAGCCAGCCTTTCTCTTTCAGCACGAGACTGACAGGATTGTAGTAGGCATAATCTAAACGTACTACCGCAGGAACTGCCGTAGGAGATGAGCCTGGCGATGCTGCTGTAGTGTTAGTTCCAGGAGAGGAAGAATTACAGGCATTGACTAATAGCGATAGAAACAGCCCAGAAATAAAAAATAGCAGTAACCTGCGTCTGGCAATGGCAAACCACTTGCTCATGATTCGTCTCCTCAACTCCTTGCTAAATGTCTCGTTTAATTAGGACTTACGTAGTTTATACTATAAATCGATTGGTTTGCCGTAGTATAGCTGAATTTTATCTTACAGCAAGGCACACTCAAGATCAATGGTTAAAAGACCAACTGGACTGTTGGTGGTGCTATGGGCAACTCCCTTGCCAATATGGCCGCGCTCAGTCAGCTTGATTAGCAAGGGGCGGTTAGCTGTTTTTAACAGGTGAGTCGCTACTATGAATTAGTGCTTTTCACGATCTCACCCTTATTGCAACTATGAGCCATTTGATTGAATACGAAGACGCAAATGATGAAGTACGCGCCGTGTATGACGACATTCGCGCGACACGCAAAACGGAGTACATCAACAACTTTTGGAAAGCGATCGCCAACCATCCGCCTACCCTGCAACGTACCTGGCAGAATGTGAAGGAGGTGATGACGGGTCCGGGAGAACTCGATCCCCTGACCCGCGAGTTAATCTACATTGCTGTCAGCGTTACAAATGGTTGCCCATACTGCATTTCATCTCATACAGCCGGAGCGCGAGCCAAGGGAATGGGTGATGCCCTATTTGGGGAACTGATGGCGATCGTGGCAACCGCAAACGCTACCAATCGACTGGCTAATGGCTATCAAATTCCGGTGGATGAACAATTCAAAGTATAAAAGGCTTTCAATCTTAACCAGCTATAATCCATCTCTATGGCAACTGAATTAACAGTAGATGTTTCTCAGATTCCGGTTATCGATATTAGTTCGCTGGTATCGGATAATCCCGTAGATACAGTTGCAAACCAAATCCGGCAAGCTTGCCGCGACACAGGTTTTTTTTACATTGTTGAGCATGGTGTAGACCAAGGCTTACAAAACCGTTTGGAGCAACTGAGCCGTCAGTTTTTTGCTCTAGATTGAGAAACCAAAATGCAAATTCGGATGGCGCTGGGAGGTCGGGCATGGCGCGGCTACTTTCCGGTTGGAGGTGAACTGACGAAGGGTAAACCAGATTTGAAAGAAGGAATTTATTTCGGATCTCAATTGAATCAAACCCATCCGGCTGTTCAAGCGGGCGTTCCCATGCACGGAGCAAACCTGTTTCCAGATATTCCTCTTTTTCGCGAAACAATACTAGAATATCTGGCGGTGATGACTCAACTGGGTCACGCAGTAATGGCTGGAATTGCCCTGAGTTTGAACTTAGAAGCATCTTACTTCCGCGATCGCTATACGACAGATCCCCTGATTTTATTTCGCATCTTCAACTATCCACCACAAACCAATCCGCAAGGGCAATCCTGGGGAGTGGGAGAGCATACCGATTATGGTTTACTCACGATTCTCAAGCAGGATGATTTAGGTGGGTTGCAAGTGAAGACAAAATCAGGCTGGATTGATGCTCCGCCGATCGCCAACTCATTTGTTTGTAACATTGGCGATATGCTCGATCGCCTCACAGGTGGACTTTATCGCTCTACTCCTCATCGAGTCAAGAATGTGTCGGGACGCGATCGCCTCTCATTTCCATTCTTCTTCGATCCCAATTTCAATGCTGAACTCCACCCGATCGAAATCAAGGGAGCGATCGTCGATGACAACAAGAACGAACGCTGGGATAAAGCCAGCGTTCACGAGTTTCGCGGCAGTTACGGCGATTATGTCCTCAATAAAGTTGGAAAGGTTTTTCCCCAATTGCGCCAGGAAGTTTTGTAAACAGTCACCCATTGGTGACAAGTTAAGGCTCAAAGCCAGTTGTCAAGGGGATTTTCGGAGGTAGCTCAAAGAAAAAAGGTTTTCCACTGCCGACATTATAACTCTAATGTCAACTGGGGCTTAAATCCCTGCCAGAGGAAAGGATAAGAAGCAAGTTCTTATCCTTGGTAGTCAGCGATCGCTTTTTGCCCTATAACTACTGCAACTATTACCAGGGGAAGACACTCATCCACTTGGATAAATGATTTTATTTCAATCGCTGCTGGCTAGGCGATCGCGCTTATTCTAAATTCCCTGCTTTCTTAACAGCTTGTTTCAAGTCTTCAAAGGTAATATTACCCTCTTCATCTCGATACGTCGCTAGCAGTTCCGCGGGGCTAGTACCTGTTTCTGCTAAAATGACTGCATTTAACCCAGGACTTAAAAAAAGCTCATTACTCGATATTTTGCCATCTTGATCGCCATCCAAGGCATTAAAAAGAGATTGAAGCTCTTGCTCAGTTGCCATAATTTTCTATTTGAATTAGTTTTTTCAATTCAATATCCCATAATGTTGAAAAAGATGCAAGGAAAGTTATTTTTTACCCTGGCAGATACAAGCTGTTGCTGTCGTTTGGGCGTGTGCGTGTAGATACCTGGAAGTAGTCGCTACCGATTCATGCCCTAACGTCTGCTGCACCAAATGAATCGGCGCGCCCCTGTCTAGTGAATGCGAAGCGTGGGCGTGACGCAACCAATGGGGCTGACCTTTCCTGTAATCCCAGCGCGGTTCCCCAGCATCGTCTTCCCCCCGCTATTTGGAAGGTAGAAGATATCAGGTGTTTTGCTTTATCCAACATTTACCCACAAGCGGGGATTTTTAATTACCTGGTTTCCAAACTACTTCTTCAACTTTGAGCTGCTTGGGAATTAAGCCGAGTTCAAAAAAAGTATCCGCAATTTCCTGTTGCTCGGCCACCATATCAGCTTGGATCGGTTCAAATCCATAACTCCGCCGTCGAGTCACTACATCTAAGATAGAAACATCAATTTTCAGAATGGGAGCGAGAATCTTGACTACTTCTGCGGGATTCGCATCAGCCCAAGTCGCTACTGCTTGAGTTTCTTCTCTAATTGCGTCAATGATTTTGACATTCGGCTGAGCAAATGAGCGATTAGCTAAGTAAAAATCTCGGTTAGCTGCTAGTCCTTTACTATCTTTAATAACACGAACATCTCTTGGCGCTTCAGCTGCTGCATAAAACGGGTCCCAAATTACCCAAGCATCTACGTTACCTTGTTGGAAGGCAGCTCTGGCATCGGCTGGTGTCAGGTTGGCCGGCTTAATTTCACTCCATTTTATCCCGGCGGATTTCAATGCTTTTGCTAGCAGGTAATTGGCGCTTGAACCTTTTGTAAAAGCTATTTTCTTACCCCGTAAATCTGCAAGGGTTTGAATTGCCGAATTAGCAGGAACTAAAATACCTGAACTGCGGTCTTTGGGGGCGCTACCGCCAATGTAAAGCAGGGGTGCGTTAGCAGCCTGGGCAAAGACTGGAGGAGCGTCCCCGGTGCGGCCGATGTCGATGCTGCCGGCGTTTAGCGCTTCCAACATCGGGGGGCCGGACTGAAATTCTTTCCACTCAACGGATATGCCTAGAGGCTGCAAGCGTTTCTCTAACCCGCCTCTGGCTTTGACTAGCGTGAAGGGGTCTAATTTCTGATGGCCGATGCGGACTACCTGAGCTTGAGCTGCTGCGGAGGAAGCGGCGGGGCTTGCAGATCCCGTAGGGGTGGGAGTATTGCAGGAGGCGATCGCCCAATTTAAGCTGATTCCCAATAGAAATAGCGCTGCTAGGGAAAGGTGCGATCGCCATAATTGAGCAAGGAATGAAATCAGTCTTTTGAGCATAAACAATAATATTGTTTGTTGGTAACTTTCCGATCACAGACTTCCAACTAATTCGGGTTTGCCAGTTTGCAGGGCACCAACAAACTCTTGCAACTGCGCTCGCAATCCTTGTTCTGTTTCCTCTTCAAGTTGTACGCTTGTTTCGTCATAACTTTGGATCTGCGTGTCTAAAACATAGACACCAGCCAAGATATGACTAGCGCCCAGCTCGGATAACACGGGTTTGAGGGCGTAGTTAATTGCTAATAAGTGACCCAGGGTACCTCCGGTGGCGATGGGGAGAATAACTTTACCAGCTAAACTCTTCTGCGGGAGCAAATCTAAGTAAGCTTTGAGTACGCCTGTGTAGGCTGCTTTGTAAACAGGTGTGGCGATGATTATGCCCTTGGCTTCTACTACTAAATCATTGACTGCTTTTAAGTCTGGGTTCGCGAA
The DNA here is from genome assembly GCF_036700845.1 of Microcoleus sp. S13_C5. NCBI lineage: Bacteria > Bacillati > Cyanobacteriota > Cyanophyceae > Oscillatoriales > Microcoleaceae > Microcoleus > Microcoleus sp. S13_C5. Next base: position 67,899 of record NZ_JAUBPR010000006.1, on the reverse strand, counting down.
TTGTCCGTAAATTAATACCTCTGGCGGGAGATCGCGGACGTTGATAGAGGCCGTACTCAGTCCCTCTTTCTCGACAGCGCGGCGGGCGTATTCCAGCACCGCAAAGGAGCGGGATGGATGAGACGGGCTACCTGCGATCGCAACAACATTAGGCATTTAATAGTCCTCCTATTTTTGACTCATTTAAAAATGAACGATTTACGGAATCGCTCATAATTACGGTAACTCTGTAGGTTTACCGTAATTTATAGATAGTAAGCTAGCACGGTCAATTTTAAAAGGCAAGTAAGTGGAGATGTAAAGCTTGATAACTCTGATGCAAATTTTGCGCGATCGCGAATCTCGGGGGGAATTAACTGTCAGGTTTTTTCTCCCAAATACAGCATAATCCCACCGGACTCAAAAACAGAACCTTTACAGGAACAGGGTTTGCTTGTTCTGAACAATTATTTATCAAAGCCGCAGAAGTTGGGCGAAAAATTATCTTGCTTTTTGTAGATACCTATGCAATAATCATGTTTAATCCAAATCTACTATAACTCGACTGATTTACAGTAGATTAAATTTAGAAATGCTAATCTCCTCTTCACCAGCAGTGGTGAGGAGGAGACGAATTGGCATTTGCTCAACAGCCACCTTTGAGAGCGAAAAAGGTTTTTAGCCTGTAGCATAGAGCGCGATATGGAGGTTTTTTAGAATGGAATCAGCAATCTCAGGAATAGGTCTAGAATTAGTACAACTCCAGAAGTCATTTGGAAATATTAAAATTTTGCGGGATATCAACATAGAAATAAATCCCGGAGAATTTGTAGCAATTGTAGGTCGCAGCGGATGTGGCAAAAGTACCTTACTGCGCTTAATCGCCGGACTAGAAGTTCCCACTCAAGGCACTGTCTTTCTAGATGGAAAGGCGTCCCGCAAACTCAACTCTAAAGTGACAATGATGTTTCAGGATGCACGGCTACTACCTTGGCAAAAAGTGGTGGCAAATGTGAAATTAGGGCTACTCACGGCCAAAGAAAACACGCACTACAAAGCGATGCAAGTCCTTCACGCCGTAGGGCTTGGCGATCGCGCCAACGATTGGCCGGCGGTACTCTCCGGCGGTCAAAAGCAGAGAGTTTCTTTAGCAAGAGCCCTTGCTTGCGAACCTCATTTACTGCTGCTTGATGAACCCCTCGGCGCGTTGGATGCTTTGACTCGCATTGAGATGCAGCAATTGTTAGAAAATTTATGGCAAGAAAAAGGATTTACCGCGCTACTGATCACTCATGACGTAGAAGAAGCAGTGCTGCTAGCTGACCGAGTTATTTTAATAGAAAATGGTCAGATTGCAATGGACTGTTCTATTGATATGCCACGACCGAGGCAGAGAGGAAATGCTCTATTTGCTGCGAAAGTAGAGGCGATTTTGCAGCGCGTTATGGGTCAAAAAGAAAGTAGCAAAGATGCAGAGAAAGTTGCAATAGGTAGGTACAAAAAACCCAACTATGTAAAGATAAGTAAATACGGATAACAGATCTACCAAGGTAACTCAGATATGGGCGCTCGTTTAAGAATATTTCTGACTCGCGAGCTCTTCGTCAGCGAATCTGATGCACCGGGATTTGATATCACTCGCATAGACTAAACTCCGATCGATACTTCACCGTTCCGCTGCAATCCTGCAAAGCTCCACTTTCTAACTCCAACACCATAAAAGCCTCATCGGGCACATCATATTCACATCTCAAGCCCTTCCTACTAGCAGGAATGAATCCAAAACGCGGATAGAAATCTGGATGACCAAGCACAACCACTGCCTGAAATCCCGATCGCCCGCACTCTTTTAAACCTTCCTGAATCAGCAGCGTTCCTATACCTTGCCGCTGATAGTTGGGTAGAACTCCGAATGGCGCCAACCCCTGAATCGACAAATTCCTAGAACATTTTCCTTCCACGACAACCGGACTGAAGAAAATGTGTCCGACAACGCGATCGGATTGTACCGCAACGAAGGAAAATGTAGATGCAATTCCCCGCAATTTATCGACTAAGTTAGCCTCATTTTCTCGCCCGAATGCCGCAATATTAATGTTGCGAACAGCTTCTACATCTTCTGGATTTTCGGTGCGGATATCCATAGCTTAGATTAATGGTTGTGCGGCAGCTCTGGCAGACGAATTACTACAGAAACTGTTTCTATCTTTCGATCGCGATATTAATCAAATTATAGCGCCCCTGAAGCCTTTTTCCTCTTTGTAATTTATATATATTTGGCAACGAATTATACAACGACTTGCAGATGAATGCCAAATCGTCGCCAAAGTCGATCGCTTCCAATCTTCACGCCCGATGCGGAACCGCTTAACTCTCCTTATTGCGGTACAAGCTGACTTGAAGACAATCGCTTAATGCCCTCCATCGCAGTAGTTTCTCCGGCTTTGTCACCGCCCTCACGAGCAATTTTTAAAGCTCCCTCGTAGGATTCGAGAGCTTGAGCATATTGACCGAGACTTTCATGAATTGCGCCCATATTGTTGAGCAAGCGTCCGATACTTGTCTTGTCGCCGATTGCTTCTAACATCGGTATTGCTTGCTGAAAATAGATCAGCGCTTGAGTATCTTTGCCGAGTTTGCGGGAGGTAAGTGCCATGTTGTTGAGGAGACGGCCGACGCCCGCCCTGTCTCCGATTTCCCGGCGAATTGCTAAAGCTTGGTGGTAAAATTCCATCGCTCTATTAAAGTCGCCGATGTTGTAGTATACGCCGCCCATGTTATTAAGGGTACGGCCTAAATCGCGCCGATCGCCGACAGCCGTGCGAATCGTCCGCGCTTGCTGGTAAAATTCTATCGCCTTGGCGTAATCTGCCTGTTCTGCGTACACGGCCGCGATGTTGTGGAGAGATTCTCCAATTTCAATTTTGTCGTCAGTAGTTTTGGCCAGTTCCAAAGCTTCTTGGTGCAGTTTCATCGCTTCGGAAAAATTGTCCCCAATTCGGTTGACGAAACCTATGAGATTGAGAGTGCGCGCGATACGACGCCCTCCGCTGATTTCTCGGTGAATGACTAAAGCTTGCCGCAAAACTTCCAAAGCTTCGGGCCTCAAACCCATTTCGCCATAAACTTCCCCCATATTGTTGAGAGTTTCTCCGATTCCGGCTTGGTCGCCTAGTTGCTTGCGGATTGCCAAAACTTGCTCAAAAGTCTGAATTGCTTCTCGAAACAAACCCTCGCGGTGCTGTTTTACTCCTGTTTCAAAGAGTTCGTCTGCTTGCGTTTTGGGGTCAGTTGCCTGAGCGTGATCGATCGCTTGGGCGTGCCTCGCATTTATAATTGGGCCATAAGCCCGGGCGTCTGAAATTGCCAGCAAGCTGAGTGCGGGCGATAACACAATACTTATAGCTGCGAGATAGCTGAAGTGGTAAGAGCGGCAGTGCACCGGTCGAGTCCTCCAATAGCTAAGTGATAACTATTAAGATAGAGCTTTTTGGGGTGTTCATGCCGAATTTTTTCTCAATCCCTAGGTTCTAACTGGGTTTTTGTCTTGCCAGACGGCCATAATCAGTGGCATATTGTTGAGAGCGGATATGAGAGCAAAGTTTTTGCTGGCTGGAAGCGATGCTTTTTCACAGCTTTGCAAGATGATGTCCTGTTGGTCAAGCGTGATCCAAGCTATTCCTGACAACACTTGAATTTCTCGATGAGTTTGAGGCAATCTGTATACCTCGTTTTCCATCAGAATAATGCGATCCTCTTCGAGGGCTCCGCTAACGGGCGCTGCACATTCGGAAGATATTTGAAGCATAGCATCTCCTACTTGGTAATTGGTAATTGCTAATTGGTAATTGCTAATTGGTAATTGCTAATCGAGGACAGTATTTCACTTCATTTCCACGTAACCCACACACTACTATTGGCAATAACGCCGATCGATCCAAGCGCGCATTTCATCATCCGTCGCCACGCAGGTAGAACGACCAGTCGCTCGATCGCAACCGTGCCACCAAGTGTTACCATAGCGATCGCACGTCTGCCAAATTCTCAGTTCGTCCTCACCCGAAATGAGGTAGAGCAAAAACTGCCCAATTTTATTTATAGCTAAAAAGAGAGATTGCCCTTTCTGTTTTTCGGATGGTTTAGCTCGATCGGCTATCAAAAAAAACATCATTATTCGGGGGTTTATCCGACTGTTGTAAGTAGACATAGCCAACACCTTAAAGTGATAACTCCTACAAAAATTGCACCAATAAAATTACAAAAAACAGCTTTTAACTGCAATAATTTCATCACAATTACAGCACAATATTTTTGTCGTGCAAGTCCTGTAAAAGTCTATCTGTTACCTAATAAATTAACCTTAACTCTAGGGCAATTGACAATCAAAGCATTGCTTGCATAGGTTGTATGAATAAAATCGATATATCGAAGCCCTTGTGACAATTTGGGTACTACTGGCACAAACGCTATGAACGAAATCAATACGCGGCGGATGAAACTCTCTCAAATTCAGGCTTTTATCGCAGTAGCAGACTGTGAAAACTTTAGCGAGGCGGCTTTGCAATTGGAACTGTCCCAATCCGCCATCAGCCACGCCATAGCCTCTTTAGAAACAGAATTAGGAGTGCAACTGTTCCACCGGGGGCGACACGGTGCTCAACTGACGCCGGTGGGGGAAAGGGTCCTGCTTCACGGGCGCCAAATAGCCTGCGCCTTAGAAATGATGGTCAAAGAAGCGGATTTAGAAAAAGGTTTGCAGGGAGGCCAGGTACGGATAGTTACTTTTCGGAGTGTCGCAACTCATATCCTACCGGGTATTATTGCTAAATTTCGCAGTTGCTTTCCCAAGATTGCGGTCAGCATTGCCGAAGTTTATTATACCCAAGCTGTGGAGGAGGCTTTGCGATCGGGCAAAGCAGACATCGGCTTTGTCTCTCTTCCCATCTCCGATGAATTTGAAACTAGAGAAATTTTGCGGGATAAATATGTCGTGTTGCTGCCGCCAACTGCCAAATTTTCAAGTGATAAGATTACCTGGGAAGAATTAGCGGCTTATCCGTTGATTTTGCAGCCACCCGAAACCGCTTGTTCTGTACCGCTTCGCAAATATTTGACAACTTCGGGGTTTCCCTTAAATATCGCTTACGAACTCAGCGAAGATTCAACTATTGTCAGTATGGTGATGCAAGGTTTGGGTGCAGCAATTCTGCCCCGTTTGGCTGCGGAACCGATACCTGCTAAGGTGAAAATTTGCAGTTTTCCGGCGGATTTTGAGAGAGTAATTGGGGTGGCTGTTTTGAGGGATGCGCTGTTAGTTCCGGCCGTGTTTGCGTTTTTGGATGTAGTGACAAGTGCGGCAGATGTTGATAGTGAGGGCGAGTTTGCGATTAATCCTTCATGAGAAACCTAAGTCAGTTGTTATTGGTTATTGGTTAGATTGGGATTTTGTTACCGCAGATATCAGCGGATGGACACAGATGAACGCGGATGGGATTGTATCTGCGTTCATCTGCGTTCATCTGCGGTAAAAAAAAATCGCATAACCAATAGTGCGATCGCTGATTGCCTATTTCATGCGCTTTGCAACAAGACTAGAACTGTCGCCTTGGTGGAATTTGATTCGACCGTCTATGGAGTTTTTATCCTTTAATTTGAGCCAACCGCTACCAGATGCAGGATCGTTCTCGTCATTACCATCCCATGTAAACTCGAATCGCTGATCCTTTCCATCTTGTACGACTTCGCCGTCAATTTCACCTGATACTAAACCGAATTGAAATTCTCCTGAACCTGCTTCATCAATCTCGATATAGGCTTCAACTTCCATGTCCAAATAATCACTATCCCACATTGCCATCTCTGTGATCCGCCATGTACCGCTATATTGCATTGCTTTCATCCTCCACTTGTGTTACAGATTTTCTCCTAATGACGACAACATAGCTGAGTTGCATTCTCAATTACACAACTCAAAACTATTCCCCGTATCTCTGCCGCAAAATAAATTCAGCTAACGCCATGTCAACCGGTGTTGTGACTTTCAAATTCGTCTCTTCCCCCTCCACAATTTGTACTGGTAAACCGCATTTTTCAAACAAAGCCGCATCGTCGGTAACTTCCCAACCTTTTTGTCGCCCTTGTTCGTGACACTGCTTTAACAATTTCACTTCAAATCCTTGGGGAGTCTGGGCTGCCCACAAATTGCGTCTGTCTGGGGTGTCTCGCACGATCCGACGCTCATCTACGACCTTAATCGTATCCTTGACCGGGACGGCGACAATCAAGCCCGGACAGCCCAACAGAGCCTCGGCGGATCGATCGAACAATTCAGCAGTTGCCAAACACCTGGCGCCGTCGTGAATCAACACTCGATCGGCATTGGGGGGCAAAGCCTGCAAACCGTTGTAAACTGACTCTTGCCTGGTCGCCCCTCCTTGAATCAGTTCCACCGGCTTGACCAAAGATAAATCGCTCAGAATTGCTTTAAAATCAGGAAAATCGTCTGGCTGGCCCATGATCCCAATCCAGCTAATGTGCTGCGAAGCTTCAGCAGCAGCCAAAGTCCAACTCAGCAAAGGTTTAGAGAGCAAAGTCAGCAGCAGTTTGTTCCGCTGACTCCCCATCCGTCGCCCCGAACCTGCTGCAGGAATTAATAAGTGCATTTACTAACCGTTTTTAACCCAACTAGATATATATAATAAGAGCGTCCTGTACTTTTGAGTCAGTTGTTTAGCTGTCAGCCAGTAGCTTTTAAGGTCTAGAAATACTATAAGCTGATAGTTGAGAGCGGATCTCTGAGAGCTACCTCGATCAATAATAGCCCGATCGTTTATGATGCGAATACTAGCACTTGTCCCTGGCGGGATTGGCGACCAAATTTTATTTTTCCCCACTCTTGATGACCTCAAGCAGTCTTATCCCGACGCGCAAATTGATGTCATCGTGGAACCGAGGGCAAAGGGTGCTTACCGAGTCTGCAAATCCGTCAAAGAAGTCTTGACGTACAATTTCAAAGACCGCAACGCTATGGCAGATTTGGGCAATTTACTGGGCGTAATTCGCGATCGCGAATACGAAGCAGTGATTTCCCTAGGCCAGCGGTGGACTGTAGGGCTGCTGCTGTGGCTGACCGGCATTCCGCAGAGAGTTGGCTATTCGGGAACCAACGGCGGTCGATTTCTCACTGCTGCTGTACCGCTGAAAACTGAACAGTATGCGGCTTCAATGTACCACGATTTGCTGCAAGGATTTAACATTACAAATCCTTGTCCGCCACTGGCAATTAATGTACCAAAACAGGACATTCAGTGGGCAGAAGCCGAACAGCAGCGGTTGGGCGTAAAAGAAAGCGGCTACATTTTGATTCACGGCGGTTCGAGTCAATTAGCTGTGTCTAAAGGTATTGACAAAATTTACCCTACAGACAACTGGAAGCAAATAATTGAAGATTGTCAGCAGCGGCAGCCGAATTTGCCCGTTGTTGTTGTGAAAGGCCCAGAAGATGCAGACTTCGTGACAAAGTTAGTCGAGTTATGTCCGAATGTAAAAGTTATCTCGCCGGATGATGTCGGCAAGTTGGCTGCCACTATTGCTGCTGCTAATTTGATGATATGTACTGACAGTGCGCCGATGCACTTAGCTGTGGCGGTTCAAACTTATACAATAGCTTTGTTTGGCCCGACGGAACCTGCGAAATTGTTGCCAAAGAGCGATCGATTTTTGGGCATTAAATCTCCTACTGGCAAAATGGCAGACATCTCTCCTCAAGATGTTTTGAAGAAGGTTTGGGGCGGCTAAAAACTAGGATATCTTAGCTGGTTCCCAGGCAGATCCTGGGAACCCATATCTAGAGGCTAGGTTTTTCACAAAATCAAGTGGTTAATGCCGATGAGCTTAGGAAATTGCCATTGCAGTGCGATTGGGCGGCTCGAACCTGTAACCGTAACCCCGAATTGTTTTAATAAACTGCGAGGCATTAGCATCAACTTGAATCATTTTCTTGCGAATCTGACCGATATGTACCCTAACAACTTGCTCTTCTCCTGTGTCGCCGCAGTTCCACCCCCAGATTTTTTCGATTAGCTGTTGGCGACTCCAAGATTGACCGGAATGACTTGCCAAAAAATACAAGATATTAAATTCCAAGGTTGTTAACTTGATAATGCGATCGTTGAGTGTTGCTTCCCGACGCGCTGAATCGATCACGAATTGATCGAATACAATACGTGATGGAGTGACAGGCCTCATGCGTCTCAACACAACTTCTATACGAATTGCCAACTCGGCCAAACCAAAGGGTTTGCAGATATAGTCATCAGCACCTGCAGACAGGACTTTAAGTTTATCAGCTTCGTCTGTGCGGCTGCTTAGCATAATCGCAAATACATTAGTACGGCGCTGCATTTCCTGGCAGAGGTGATAGCCTGTAGTATCGGGCAAATTCCAATCGAGAATTACTAGCACAGGCTTGAATTTCTCAAACAATGCTAAAGCACTCTCGCCATCGGCTGCCGAATCTACTTGATATTTCTGATTTAAAAAGCGATGAACTAGAGTACGGATGGATGGGTCATCATCCACAACGAGAATCTTGGGAGTAGTATCAGTAATCATTACAAAAAAGTTCCTTGTTGTTGTCAATGGACAACTGGCCATTTCAGAACAGCTTTAGTGAAGAGTAAAGGCCAGGTCGTTCCAACTAAACAAAGTTTTTTCGGGCAATTCTTCTTTCAGCTTGGTCTTGAGGTCAAAAGGCTTGCCCCAATCCCATATTTCGATCTCTAGGCGTTCGTTAAATACTGCGATCGCCAGTTCTATTTTCGGAGTTTCCAATGACAGATTTTTGCGGGCGTGGCGAACAGCATGGGCAAAACCCTCGATCGCAGCAAGTTTACTAAGCTGCAAAACTGCTTCGGGAATGGGTAGAAGCTCTAAAAACTGCTCGACCCACCCTAAAACTTGAGTAACCGCCTGGAGCTCGCTATTTACTTGAATCTTAAATTTGTGAAGTGGCTGGTTATAAGTTGGCTCGGATTGGGGATTTCGTTGCTCTTGAAGCCAGTTAAAACTGTGTAAAACGTCGATCGCACGCTTAAAGAAATCAGGTTGAGTGCTAGGTTGGGGTGGTACTAAAGCTGGCTGAAAATATTTTACAATTAACAGACAGTTTCGCCCTTCAGACGTGCGGGTATAACTTAGCTCATCGGCTATTTTGCCAATAAGTTTTATACCTATTTTCCCTATTTCATCGATTTCGCTAAAATCTTCGTCACGGTGCGAATTTTCAAAGTTAGAGTTCATAACGGTTTTCTCTGCTAAATATTGATGGTTTTTGTTTCTACAGATATCCTACTGAAGCAAAAAGGGAGGATGTAGGGGAGACCAGGTGAGTTTTAATTTGCGATCTGCCATAATTTTGAGGGCAAATCGGGCAGGAGATTAAAACCTATCGGCTCTAGTCAGGCAGCACTAATTAAAGAATGATTTGCAGATATAGTCATCTTTGCTAAAACATAAATTCCAGCTCTTTTAAACCGAACGGCTCTTTTGCTTGCGATTGTTCAATTTCAACTTTGCTTGGGGAATTAAGAGGCTTTCCCCAATCCCAAACTTGAATTTCTATGCGTTCGTTAAATACTGCGATCGCAAGATCGATCGGAGTATTTAATGGCATATTTTTGTGGTGGTGAATAGCATTGATAAACCCCTCGACCGTCGCAAGTTTACAAAGCTGCAAAACTTCTTCGGGAAGTGGTAGATTCTCTAACTGTTCGACCCACCATAAAACTTGAGTTATAGTAGCAAATTCACTATTGAGTTGAAGAGTAATTTTTTGCAGTGGCTGGTTAGAACTGCGATCGGATTGGCTAGTTTTTTGCTCTTTCAGCCAGTTGAAAATATTTAAAGTATCGGTCGCTCGCTTAAAACAATCAGCTTGAGTGCTAGGGTGAGGTAGTACAGGCTGAAAATATTTTACAATTAACAGACAGTTTCGACGGTCAGAAGTGTGGGTATAACTAAGCTCATCGGCAATTTGGCTAATAATTTTTATACCTATCCCAAGTGACGGGATTTCATCCATTTTGCTAAAATCTTCGTCACCGTGCGAGTTTCCCAATAATTTAAAATTCATTTGATTGACCTCTCTTGTTTACCAATAACTGCTTGTCTGTGTTCTGATCAAATCATCGCATCACTTTAATTGAGTGAAGTTGACCAGAGGTATAAAGTTAGGTCTATTAGAGGTCGGTATAATCAAAGTATACTCAAGGTATAATTAAACTACTGTCATGCAGAGTCCCTATCCTTCGCAAGGCTCACGACTGGGAAGCATTCCAGCCGTCTAAGAGTTCCTTGGCAAGGCTCAGGATGATTTAAGTGCATGACGCGTAAGTTGTAATAAAGTTAAATTAGGGGTTAACCTATATGGATTGGCAAGAATTCCTTAGAGGCGAATCTGGGACACATGGATTATCGATGGAACACACAGAAACATTATTAGCAGCACTCTCCTCTCCTGAAAGAGAACCCCTCAACCACGTACAGCTTTCAGGAAAATTCAACATAGCAGAAGCTACTGTAAAACAGCGGTTGAGAGAGATTTACAGTAGTTTTTCAGCCAGTTTTCCTGAACTAGATCACCACGCAGGTGCAGGTAAGTTGAGGATTCTGCGAGCTAGATTAATACAGAAGTATTATCAACCATCACAACCAGTAGTTGCGCCCTACCCTGAAGAATTTATATCGATAATAGAAGAAAAAATTCGGAGGTTTTGCGGTCGCCAATTTGTTTTTGAGACGTTTGAGCAATTTATCACCGACAACCCTCACGGTTATTTTACGATCGTCGGGGATGCGGGAATGGGCAAAAGTTCGATCGTTGCCAAATACGTTTCTGAACATAAATCTCCCTGCTATTTCAATATTCTCGTCGAACGGCGCAACAAACCGGAATTGTTTTTGAAGAGCATTCGCCGACAATTAATAGACCGCTATGAATTGCCAAATTCAGAAGACGCCGATTTACCAACTTTACTGGCACAGGTGGCAGGAAAACTCACGGCGGGCGATCGTTTGGTAATTGCAATTGATGCACTGGATGAAGTTGAACAAGAATCGGGAGAAAATCTTTTACATTTGCCGACAACTCTGCCCAATAACGTATATTTCCTGCTGACGCGGCGGCCCTTTAACCTCAGTCAAAGGCGGCTGGCTGTATCTCCGGGAGTTCCGGTAAAAGAGTTGGATTTAAGAGACAGCGACTATGTTCATTTCAATCAGAATGATATCAAACAGTATATTCAGTATGTTGTGATAAATCCCGAGTCTGAGTATAAAGATGCACTTAGAAAATGGATTCAAACCCGCAGCATTACCGATACAATTTTTGTCGAAGAAGTGGCAAAAAAGAGCGAAAACAATTTTATGTATTTGCGGTATGTTTTGCCCGCAATTGCTAAGGGCGATTACAATGACCTGAGTTTAAAGCAATTGCCAGATGGGTTGTTAGAGTATTATCAAAGCCATTGGGTGGGGATGGAGATGGAAGCTAATCCAGGACAATTGATGGAGTATGTCTTGTATATTTTACTAGAGATTGGCACGCCGATTCCCTGCGAGATGATTGCTGGAATTGCCAAGGTGGATGAATGCGATGTGGGAAAGGTTTTAGATAAGTGGGTTGAGTATTTGAAAAAGCAGAATGTAGAGGGAGAAATCTGCTACACCATCTATCATGCTAGTTTCCTTGACTTTCTAAAAACCAAACGGGAGATGGATTCAAATCGGAGAATTTTTCGGGAAGTAAATCAACGGATTACTGAGTATTTAGAAAATGGGATGGCGTGAGATGGGAGAATTTGCTGAAAAGTTAGCGACCCAACCCCTTTCCTATCAACGTGCTTATCTGGGCAGCTTACTGCCAAATTATGTCAAGTCAGGTAATTTAGAAAAATATTATCAAAAACTGACAGATTTTAACTTTCTGATGGCAAAAATTCAGCATCCTGAATTTGGGATGCAGGCACTGATGGATGATTTCGATTTGGTTGACGCTTCTGAAGCAGTAACTCACCCAGAGTACAACCCAGAAAAAGTGAAATCCCTGAACTTGATTCAAGCGGTACTGTGGATGTCAGCCGAGATTTTAGAGCAAGATAAAAGCAAACTGGCGGAACAATTGTTAGGGCGCTTACTGTACTTTGAAATATCAGAGATTCAGGCAATGTTGGAGGTAGCCAAGCAGTGGAAAGCAGCACCTTGGTTGCGTCCTTTGACACCCTGTTTAACTCCCCCTCGTAGGGGACTGATACGCACGCTTAAACGTCACAGCAACTCGGTAAATGCAGTTACTGTCACTGCTGATGGCAAGCGGGCGATTTCTGGTTCATCGGACACCAGCCTTAAAGTCTGGGATTTAACAACTGGAAAGGAACAGTTTACTCTCAATGGTCACACCAACTCAGTAAATGCAGTTGCTGTCACTGCGGATGGCAAGCGGGCGATTTCTGGTTCATCGGACAACACTCTAAAAGTCTGGGATTTAACCACTGAAAAGGAACTGTTTACTCTCACGGGTCACAGCGACTTAGTATATGCAGTAGCCGTCACTGCTGATGGTCAGCGAGCGATTTCTGGTTCGTGGGACAACACCCTCAAAGTCTGGGATTTAACCAGGGGAAACGAACAGTTTACTCTCAATGGTCACAGGCAATTAGTAAATGCAGTAGCCGTCACTGCTAATGGGAAGCGCGCGATTTCTGGTTCAAGAGACAAAACCCTTAAAGTTTGGGATTTAACCACTGGAAAGGAAGAATTTAGTCTCACTGGTCACAGGAAATCAGTATATGCAGTAGCGGTCACTGCTGATGGCAAACAGGCGATTTCTGGTTCTTTGGACAACACTCTAAAAGTCTGGAATTTAACCACGGGAAAAGAAGAATTTACTCTCAAAGGTCACAGCAACTCAGTAAATGCAGTAGCCATCACTGCTGATGGCAAGCGAGCAATTTCTGGTTCAGATGACAACACCATCAAAGTCTGGGATTTAACCCTTGGAAAGGAAGAATTTACTCTCGAAGGCCATAGAAACTCAGTAAATGCAGTAGCAGTCAATGCTGATGGCAAGCGGGCAATTTCTGGTTCAGATGACAAAACCCTCAAAGTCTGGGATTTAACCACTGGAAAGGAAGATTTCACTTCTGAAGGTCACAGCAACTCAGTAAATGCAGTTGCTGTCACTGCTGATGGCAAGCGGGCGATTTCTGGTTCATCGGACACAAGCCTTAAAGTCTGGGATTTAACCACTGGCAAGGAACTGTTTATTCTCAATCACAGCAGCTCAGTAAATGCAGTTGCTGTCACTGCTGATGGCAAGCGGGTAATTTCTGGTTCAATAGACAACACCCTGAAAGTCGGAGATTTAACCACTGGAAAGGAACTGTTTACTCTCAATGGTCACAGCAACTCAGTAAATGCAGTAGTCGTCACTGCTGATGGCAAGCGGGCGATTTCTGGTTCATCGGATACAAATCTTAAAGTCTGGGATTTAACCACGGGAAACGAACAGTTTACTCTCAATGGTCACACCAACTCAGTAAATGCAGTTGCTGTCACGGCTGATGGCAAGCGGGTGATTTCTGGTTCTTTGGACAACACCCTCAAAGTCTGGGATTTAACCACTGAAAAAGAACTGTTTACTCTCGCGGGTCACAGCGACTTAGTATATGCAGTAGCCGTCACTGCTGATGGCAAGCGGGTGATTTCTGGTTCGTGGGACAACACCCTCAAAGTCTGGGATTTAACCACGGGAAACGAACAGTTTACTCTCACTGGTCACAGCAGCTCGGTGAATGCAGTAGCCGTCAATGCTGATGGGAAGCGGGCAATTTCTGGTTCGTGGGATAGCACCCTCAAAGTCTGGGATTTGTCGAGTGGAAATGTCATTGCTAGTTTCACGGGTGAAAGTTCGATCGCCTGTTGCGCCATTGCACCCGATGGAGTCACAATTGTGGCAGGCGACGCATCCGGCCGCGTATATTTCCTGCGACTAGAAGGGATTGCTGAGTATTTAGAAAAGGGGATGGCGTGAGATGGGAGAATTTGCTGACAAGTTAGCGGCCAAACCACTTTTCTACCAACGTGCTTATCTGGGTAGCTTGCTGCCAAATCATGTCAAGTCAGGGAATTTAGAAAAGTATTATCAAAAACTGACAGATTTTAATTTCCTGATGGCAAAGATTCAGCATCCTGAGTTTGGGGTGCAGGCACTTATTGATGATTTCAATTTGGTTGGCGGTTCAGAAGCAGTAACTCACCCAGAGTACAACCCAGAAAAAGCGAAAGCCCTGGACTTGATTCAATCGGTACTATGGATGTCAGCCGATATTTTGGAGCGAGATAAGGCAAGACTGGCAGGGCAATTGTTAGGGCGCTTACTGTACTTTGAAATGCCTCAGATTCAGGCAATGCTGGAGGTAGCAAAGCAGTGGAAAGCAGCACCTTGGTTGCGTCCTTTGACACCCTGTTTAACTCCGCCTCGCAGGGGACTACTACGCACCCTCACAGGTCACAGCAACTCAGTATATGCAGTCGCAGTCACCCCCGATGGCAAGCGGGCAATTTCTGGTTCAACAGATAACACCCTCAAAGTCTGGGATTTAACCACTGGAAAGGAAGAGTTTACTCTCAAAGGTCACAGCAACTCAGTATATACAGTCGCCGTCACTGCTGATGGCAAGCGGGCAATTTCTGGTTCAACAGACAACACCCTCAAAGTCTGGGATTTAACCACTGGAAAGGAAGAGTTTACTCTCACT
>NZ_JAUBPR010000006.1:4789-53004 GCF_036700845.1 Microcoleus sp. S13_C5 | reverse complement strand
ATTTCTGGTTCAACAGACAACACCCTCAAAGTCTGGGATTTAACAACTCGAAAGGAAGAGTTTACTCTCACTGGTCAGAGCTATTCGGTAAATGCAGTCGCCGTCACCCCCCATGGCAAGCGGGCGATTTCTGGTTCATCGGACAACACCCTCAAAGTCTGGGATTTAACAACTCGAAAGGAAGAGTTTACTCTCACTGGTCACAGCTATTCGGTAAATGCAGTTGCGGTCACGGAGGATGGCAAATGGGCGATTTCTGGTTCATCGGACAACACCCTCAAAGTCTGGGATTTAACAACTCGAAAGGAACTGTTTTTTCTCTATGGTCACAGAAACTCGGTAAAAGCAGTCGCCGTCACGGAGGATGGCAAGCGGGCGATTTCTGGTTCAAGAGACAACACTATCAAAGTCTGGGATTTGTGGAGTGGAAATGTCATTGCCAATTTCACGGCTGAAAGCCCGATCGCCTGTTGCGCCATTGCACCCGATGGAGTCACAATTGTCGCAGGCGACGAATCCGGCCGCGTATATTTCCTGCGACTAGAAGGGATGGAGGCACTAACATGAATTCCTCACCTCTCTCCCCTCCCATCTCTACCGCCACTTACCCACCAGAATTTCAGCAACTCCTGCGAGAAAAAACCGAGAATTTTGCAGGGCGCAAATTTGTTTTTTCTGCCATTTCCGACTTTCTGAACTCCCACAGCCGCGGTTATTTCACAATTGTCGGCACTCCCGGCTGCGGCAAAAGTTCCATCCTAGCCCAATATGTCACCGCCCATCCTCGCAGTATCTATTACAACGCTGGAGTTGAGGGCAAAAATCGAGCTGAAGATTTTCTCGCTTCTGTCTGCACTCAACTGATTGACAAATACCTTGCCGCCAATGGGGAAACATCCGAAATCCTCAATCTCAAATCTCAACTTCAAAATCTCGAATCCCATGATGGGAGTTGGTTTCTGTCTTTGTTGCTTCAGCAAATTAGCGATAAATTAAACGATCGCCAAAAGTTGATAATAGTCATTGATTCTGTAGACGCGATCGCCCGCACCAGCCAGCCTCCGAGCTCAAATCTGTTTTATCTGCCGAGATATTTGGGCGATCGTACTTATTTTATCCTCGCCCGCCGCCCGTTTTTGAGAGAGAAATCCGGTTTGTTAATTGAAACCCCCTCTCAAACTCTCGATTTAAGAGATTATCCCGCCCAAAATCGCGAAGATGCCCTTAACTACATTCAGCAATACCTATCAACCGCACCCGATTTAACTCAACCCGAATTCTGCCAACAACTCGCCACAGTCAGCGAAAACAATTTCATGTATCTGAGTCAGACGTTACCTGCCATTAACGAGAACTCACACCCTGATGCTAATCTGGGGGAGTCCTCACTTGTCTCTGAACTTCCTCCCGGTTTAGCAGCGTATTATCAAAACCACTGGCTGCGGATGAGAGGTGAGGGTTTATCGGAAGTTGACTTGTCTGTGCTGAATGTTTTGGTAAAATCCGCAACAGGTTTGTCTGTAAGTGCGATATCCAATATAATTGATCAGGATGAATACGATGTTGAAAAAGCGTTAGACAATTGGATCGAGTTCTTAAATAAACAAGAAATTGCAGGAGAAATTTGCTATAGTTTGTATCATAATAGTTTCCGTGAATGGTTAGGCAAACAATCTATTTTAGAATCATAATGAGGACACGGCAGTGTCCAGTGGAGTCAACTTAACGTTACACCGATAGTCCGACAGGGGTTGAAACCCCTGCCTCAAAGCTGAAGTCCTCTTAAAGAGGACTAATGAATTATTCAGTCCTCTTTGAGAGGACTTTCGCTATTAGACAGGGAATTCATTCCCTGGCGGGCTGGCGGGTAGGCGGGAGGACTAGCGGACGAAAAGCTTAAGTTGACACGCCTTGGGCATTGCCGTGTCCTGAATGTCGGTAATATCAATTCCGATGCCACCGAGTTTTATATTATATCAAAAACAATACAACAATGAAACGAGCAGTATTTCTTGACAGAGATGGCGTTCTCAATATCGAAGCCGGCTACATTCACAAAGTAGAAGATTTGCATTTAATCCCCGGAGTCGCCCAAGCTGTACGCCGTTTAAATGACAAAAAAATATTTTGCTGTTTGGTTTCCAATCAATCCGGCCCGGCGAGGGGTTATTATCCAGTTAGCCACGTAGAAGCTTTGCACAAACGCCTTTGTCAGCTATTAGAAAATGAAGCAGGAGCAAAGTTAGATTCTCTTTATTACTGTCCTTATTTAAGCGCAGCCGAAGGCGGAACCAACCCAGAATTCACGCGGTATACAACGTGGCGAAAACCAAATACAGGGATGTTGGTAGCGGCGGCTTGGGAACAGGATTTAGATTTGCGAAATAGTTTTATGGTGGGGGACAAAGCCACTGATGTTGATATGGCTCACAATGCCGGCTGTACTGGTATTTTGGTGCAGACTGGTTACGGAGAAAGCGTGTTGAGTGGGGAGTATCAGCACCATACTAAACCGGATTTTATTGCAGCCAATTTAGCGGCGGCGGTGGAGTGGATTTTGCAAGACTTTGATTAGTGTTTGTAGTGGCATTTAAGTTGTTTCTCGTTGAGTCTTACAGGAAAGGGCAACGTAAGGAAGCGCGACTGTGAAGGTTGTACCCACGCCCATTTTGCTTTCGCAGGCGATCGCCCCTCCTTGCAATTCCACAGCTTTTTTAACAATTGTTAATCCCAAACCGTTACCTTTAATCTTTGTAGTATTCTTGCATCGGTAAAACATTTCAAATATTTTCCCTACTTCCGTTTCTGGGATGCCGATACCTTCGTCTCGGATACGTATAATTAGTAAGGGAGAGTTAATATTTGTAAATTGGGAATTGGGAAACAAACACTGAGGAGACAAGCAGAAAATAGGTTCTTTGTCTCCTTCGCTTGCTGGACGGCATTCCAATTCCAAGGTGACTTGCCCGCCGTTGGGAGAATATTTGATGGCGTTGACGATTAAGTTAGAAATAATGCCGTGCAGCAATTGTTGATCTAATATTGCACTGGTAACATCTGAGGGGATTAATGTTAGTTTGTGCTTGGCTTCATTTCCTAACTGCAATTGAGCGAGCAAGTCTTGACAAAATTCGACTAAATTTATCGGTAATGGATTGCATTTGAGTTGGCCTGCTTCTGCCCTGCCCATGAACAGCATATCGTCGATTAGCTGGTTCATCTTTTGGGTAGCTGAGTGCACCAATCGCAGGGTTCTAACTTGGGATTCGTCCCTGCTGCGAGTGCGATCGAGATCCAGGAGTTCCGCAGAAATTAAAATCGCGTTGAGCGGGTTCCGCAATTCGTGAGCGGCCATTGAAATATACTGGTTTTGGCGGTGCGATTTTTCTTCCATCGACTCTCTGGCTGCTTCTGCGGCTTTGAGAGATTCTCGCATCTTGGTTTCGATTTCGTGTCTGTGCAGGGCAATCTCGATCGCCACTCGCAAATCATTTTGTTGAAATGGTTTGATAATATAACCGAATGGGTCTGTAAGTTTCGCTCTTTGGAGCGTTTGATCGTCGGCATAAGCTGTTAAAAATACTGTCGGCACATTCCTATTAGTTCTGATTTTCTCGGCTGCTGTTACCCCGTCCATGTCACCTTTAAGCACGATATCCATCAACACTAAATCGGGCGGGTTTTCTATCGCTTTTTGAATTGCTTCTTCTCCTGAAGAAACTGTAGCTGTTACTGCATATCCCAGTTTTTTTAATCGACCTGCTATGTCTTGGGCTACAATAACTTCGTCTTCTACAACCAAAATTTGTATAGGGTTCATTTTTCGTTAAATACGCTGCCGATAATTTAACTCTTGGAAAATTAGAGTGTAGCAGGTTCCACGCTGACTGTCAATGGCAATACTTGCCTCTAATTGGTAAGCCAACATTTTCACTAATCGCAATCCTAATGTTTCAGTATTTTCCACGTCAAAATCCGCTGGAAATCCGCAACCGTTATCTTGAATAGTTAAATGAAATTGGTGGTAATTTGTTTCATGTAAATTAATACCTATTTCACCACCTAAACTTGAAACAAAGGCATATTTTAAAGAGTTAGAAACCAGTTCGTTAATAATTAAGCCGCACGGAATTGCTGTTTCTATGTTTAAATAAATGGGATCAATTTTGAGATTAAATTGGATTGAAGTATTGCCGCAACCAAAAGATTGATACAAATTAGCAACCAAGTTTTCGACATAGGGGGACAGGGCGATCTGATCGAGATTTTCGGATTGATAAAGTTGCTCGTGAATCAGAGCCATCGAATGGATGCGGGTCTGGCTTTCTTCAAATAAAGTTAGCGTCGCTTCGTCTTCAATATATTGAGCTTGAAGTTGCAGCAGGCTGGAAATTACCTGCATATTATTTTTGACTCGGTGGTGAATTTCTTTGAGCAATACTTCTTTTTCGCGGAGTGTTGCTTGGATGCGGGCCTCGGTAAATTTGCGATCGCTGATATCTTCCGCAATACCCGCGATCCGGTAAATGTTGCCCGATTCGTCGTAAATGGGAAAAGCTCGATCGCACAGCCAGCGAATTGTGCCGTCTGGCAGAAAAATCCGATATTCGGTATTGGTGGACTCGCCCTGCAACACTCGCCCCATTGCCTCTTCCAACAGGTGTTTATCTTCTGGATGCACCCACTCCATCATTTTTAAGGGATCAGCATACAATTCTTCGCGACTGCGCCCCCAGATTTGTTCGTAAGCTGGACTCAGATACAATAAATCGGTGAATTCAGCAGACATTAGCCAGACAGAATCTTGGATATTTTCTGCTAACTGGCGGAAGCGTTCTTCATTTTCACGGATGGTTTGTTCTGCCTGTTTGCGTGCGGTAATATCTACTGCAATGCCCACGATGCGGTAAACTTTACCAGATTGATTTCTAATCGGAAAAGCCCGATCGCGAATCCAGCGCATTTTGCCGTCCGGCCTGACAATTCGATATTCTATCTCGTCTTCCGACTCAATTTTTCTAGTTAAATTAGCAATAACGCGCTCACGATCTTCTGGATGGAGGGAATCTGCAAAAAAGCGCCCGTAAGCATACAAATCAGCGCAGCTTCTGCCCCAAATCTTTTCGTAACCCGGACTGATATAAATAATTTCCTGGGGTTGAACGTTTACCATCCAAAACACGCTTTCAATGTTTTCGGCTAGCTGTCGGAACCTTTCTTCGCTTTCTTTCAGCGCTGCTTCTGTTTTTTTGCGATCGCTAATATCTTCGGTCACTACTACATTGTAAATTGCCCCGCTCAGCGGTTCTTTGATTAGCGATACTGTAATATTTACCCAAACTACAGTGCCGTCTTTGTGCAGCAAGCGTTTTTCCATTTTAAAACTGTCAATTTCCCCGGCAAATAATTTCTTGTTTTGTTCTAAATCTGCATCTATATCTTCTGGGTAAGTAACGTCCATCCAAGTTCGCGACAGCAGTTCGCTCGCACTATATCCCACTATCTCGCAGAATTTTTGATTGACTCGCAAATAGCGGCCTGTTTGGTCAGGGTGGGTAATGCCGACTGCCGCTTGTTCGACGGTTGCCCGAAAGCGTTCTTCGCTATCTCTGAGGGTTGCTTCTGCTTTTTTGCGATCGCTAATATCGCGCTGCACGCCAAAATACCCGATGATTCTGCCGTGGGAATCGTAAATGCAAATATAGTCGCCTTCTACCCAAAATGGAACCCCGTCAAACTTGCGATTTTCATTTTCGATGTGAATTCTGCCAGCATCAAAAAATTGCTTGATTATCTCTCTGATACCAGTCAAGTTGTGCGAAAATAAAGAGTAAAGCGTCCGACCAATAAACTCTTCCCTAGTACCTCCGTATTGAGCTATCAAAGCATCATTTGCCTTCGTTACCCGCCCGTTAGCAAATATGTAATCTAAGACTTTTTCTTTGTCAACTGTATCATCCCAGTGCACTGGTTCGTCCAGCATCATAAAGAAAAAACCATCTAAAGATTGAGAGAAAAACAATTCTAGCTGTTCCTGGCTTTCCCGCAGAGCTTTTTCGGCGCGCCAGCGAGAGAGAATTTCTTCCTGCAATTTATCGTTGGCTGTTTTTAAGTCTTCAGTGCGCTTTTGATATTTAATTTCTAGCTGATTTTTGATTTCTTCCAGCGCTATTTCTGCCTGTTTTTTTTCGGTAATATCTTGAGTAACGAGCATTCCTGCAAAAATTTCTTCCCGGTCATTTTCGACGGGAGCAACTGTTATTAAATAAACGCGATTTCCGTATTTATATTCAAAAGTATTCTCTTTTCCCGCCAAAGCCGCGCGATATTTAGTCTCAAAAAGTTGCCAATCTTCAGGTGGGGATACTTCCCACAAGGTTTTGCCTTCCAACAGTTCTTTAGACAAACCAACTGCTGCCAAACCTTGACCGTCAACCAGAGTATAGCGCAAATCGCGATCGAACAACAACACCGAGCCATTTGGATAATGTTTGAGGAGAATTCGGTACATTTCCTGGCTTTTTTCCAGAGATGCGATTAACCGAAGGCGATCGTCCTCAGTGACATCAAATTCAGTTACGGAACCCGAAAAGCCAGCATTCTCGACTGCTTTGAGTTGTGCTTCTAATTTCTGGCACAATTCTCTCTGCTGCTGCAAATCCTCTTCTAGTTGCCGAATTTTTGCTTTTTGCTCTGCTACTAATGCTTCGCAGGTTTCCAGAGGTCCATCGATCTTGGTAGGATCAATACACATAAGCGCTCTTTGTTTGGCAGTTGCGGACTTGAGCTTTTTCAAGCCAATACTAACAAAGCTCAAGCCTGCACTGCCAACTTAATTAGTCAATCTTTCTAGACTTGGGCCGAAAGCCTTCTACCTTTATTTAGGAACTCCCGCCGTCAAGACTTCATGGCTGTCAAATGTCACCAAAACATCATCTTCAATTCTCACGCCAATACCGCGCCATTTTTCAGGAACCTCCGGCTGTCCTTCAACGGGTTTAATATAAGGAGAAATATAAATCCCCGGTTCCACAGTCAGCACTTGTCCTGCTTGCAAAACTTGCGGATTTTCGCCGTACTGATAAACGCCGACATCGTGCACGTCTAATCCCAGCCAATGACCAGTCCGGTGCATATAAAATGGCTTGTATTTCTCTTCTTTAATTATCTCTTCAATGTCCCCCACCAAAAGTTTTAAATCCATTAAACCTTCCACCAAAACGCGCACCGCTGTTTCGTGAATTTTGCTGTAAGGATTTCCCGGATATACTTGACTAATTGCCTGCAATTGTGCTTGCAAAACTAAGTCATAAATTATCTGTTGTTCAGTTGTAAATTTACCGCTAACGGCAAAGGTGCGAGTAATATCGGCGTTGTAGTAGCCGCAAGCACAACCGGCATCAATTAGCAACAAATCGTTTTCCTGCATTTGGCGGTTGTTTTCGATGTAGTGGAGGACGCAGGAATTGTAACCGGATGCAACAATTGAAGGGTAAGCGGGAGTGCAGCCATTTAAGCCAAAAGTATGTTCTATTTCAGCTTGAATTTCATATTCGTATCTGCCCGGTTTGGCGAATTCTTGGGCGCGGTTGTGCGCTGCAACTGAGATATTAGCCGCTTTTCGCATTAATGCTAATTCTGTTTCACTTTTCACCAGCCGCATCGGGTGTAAAATGATGTTGGAATCTTCGATTGCTGTCGGGCCAGTGCCGCGTTTTGGGTAGGTTGCCATCAAGCGCTGCCAGTGATTGAGGACTGTTTGGTCGAAACTACGATCGCGCCCGAAGTGATAGTATATGCGATCGGCTTTTTCTAAATATTTAGGCAATTTTTCGGCAAGTTCATTAATCGGGAAAGCTTCATCCGCGCCGTACAATTCCTTAGCGCCTTCTACTCCGGCGCGATAACCGTGCCAAGTTTCTTTTTCCAAGTCTTTTGGCTGCACAAACAAAACAAATTTGTGTTCTTCATGGTGCGGCGCGAGCACTGCTACCGCCGCAGCTTCGTTGAAACCGGTTAAGTAGAAAAAATCGCTATCTTGTCGGTATGCGTATTCTACATCGTTGTGCATGACGGCTGCGGGCGCGCTGCGAAATATCGCCGTCCCGCTGCCAATTTTGGCCATTAACTGTTCGCGTCTTTGCCGGTATTCGGTGGGGTTGGTCATTCGATTTTAGATTTTAGATTTTAGATTTTAGATTGAGTGTAATATTAACACTCGGCGGTTTCAAGCGCTGCTGGTCAGACTTGCACCCGCAAGCCCAGGGTTGAAGATATAGGCGATCAGTTTTTTTTCTGGGTATACTTATTTATTCTATTGTTCTGCGATCGCCAATTTACAAGTATAGTCAACCAGCCGAGACAAAGATGAGTTGCGATCGACTAAAGTCCATCTCGGATCGAAATTCGACCAATTTTCCCCATCTTCGCTAACTCTGACAGTTCTAAACTGTCGCTGCTGGCAGTTAACTTCCATTTGCGCCAACAATTTCTGGTTACTAAACTGTTGAGTTCCTAAAATAGTTCTGACTGGATAAGAAGGAGCACCGGGAATATCGGATTTACTTAATTCAACGCTGCTGGGGTCGATGCAAATATCTACAAAACATCTTAATTTTTCGGCGCGGGCGCTCAAAGTATTGACACAAACAAAAATAAAAGCTGCTATAAAAAAAAATGACAAATTCTTAGTATGTAGGGCAAATGTAGTATTCATCTCCGTTAATTGGTGTTTAGGGGCGGTTTAATATTATTGACAGTTTAATAAAAAAGTAGGGACGTGGCAATAGTGCCACGTCCCTACTTTTTAAAGACACGGCAATGCCGTGTCCGTAATCTTTAAACAAGTCTTAAAGCTGAGGAACGTATTGTTCTTTTTCAGGAACAAAAGTGTATTCAGAAACGATTAGGCGCAACTCTTCGCCATCGATGGTTTCTTTTTCGATCAACAAATCGACTAAGCGATCGATTACGGTGCGATTTTCGCGAATAATTCGGCGGGCGTCGTCGTAGCAGTGATCGACAATCGATCGAACTTGTCCGTCAATCCGAGAGGCTATTTCTTCGGAATATTCCGATCGCGCTGTGTAGTCGCGGCCGAGGAAAATTTCGCTTTGCTGAGCTTCCAGGGCGATCGGGCCCAAGGTAGACATCCCGTAGCGAGTCACCATTTGCCGCGCCATACCGCTTACTTGCTGCAAGTCGTTGCCGGCACCGGTGGTTACTTCGGCATCGCCGAAAACTACTTCTTCGGCTGCGCGGCCACCCAAAGCACCGCTAATCCGGGCTAAAATTTGCGATCGAGAAATCAAACCTTGGTCTTCGCTGGGCATGAACCAAGTCAAGCCGCGGGCCTGTCCGCGAGGAACTAAGGTAACTTTTTGAACTGGATCGTGGGCTTGAATGATTGTACCGACGATCGCGTGGCCGATTTCGTGGTAAGCAATCAAGCGCTTGCTCTTGCTGTCCACCAAAGGAGTGCCTTCCATACCTGCTACCACGCGATCGACTGCATCGTCAACTTCGAGCATCGTAATCGCTTCTTTGCGGCGACGGGCAGTTAAAATAGCAGCTTCGTTGAGCAAGTTAGCCAAATCTGCGCCCGTAAAACCAGGAGTGCGGCGGGCGATGGCGTCCAAAGAAATCTCCGCAGACAGCTTTTTGTTGCGCGCGTGAACTTCCAAAATTTCCAAGCGGCCTTTGATATCCGGCGTATCTACACTAACTTGGCGGTCAAAACGCCCCGGACGCAGCAGCGCTGAGTCGAGCACGTCGGGGCGGTTCGTGGCAGCAATGATGATAATGCCAGTATTGCCCTCAAAACCGTCCATTTCCGTCAGCAACTGGTTCAGGGTTTGTTCCCGTTCGTCGTTACCGCCGCCGATACCGGCGCCACGCTGGCGGCCGACTGCATCGATTTCATCGATAAAGATGATGCAAGGAGCATTTTCTTTAGCTTTCTTGAACAAGTCCCGAACGCGGGAAGCGCCGACACCGACGAACATTTCCACAAATTCTGAACCGGAGATGCTGAAGAAAGGCACGCCGGCTTCGCCTGCGATCGCTTTTGCCAGCAAGGTTTTACCGGTTCCGGGAGGGCCCACTAGCAGCACGCCTTTAGGAATCTTCGCCCCGACTGCGGTGAAGCGTTCGGGTTTTTTGAGGAATGTTACTACTTCTTGTAGTTCTTCTTTGGCTTCCTCAACGCCTGCTACGTCGTCGAACAGTACGCCTGTTTTAGCTTCCATTTGAAAGCGAGCTTTGGATTTGCCAAAGTTCATCGCTTGGCCCGGACCCCCTGGCACGTTGCCACCGCGGCGGAAGAGGAAAAACAGCCCTCCTACTAACAAGAGGGGAAATACTAGATTGCCTAAAAGTCCCCAGACAGCGCCGTCGTTGCGTAGTGGGTGAGTGTCGAAGCTGATTTTGGAGTCTCTGAGTCTAGAAACCAGTTCCGGGGCATTTGAGGGCAAGTCTACCCGCCACCGCTGCTCGTGATTGTCCAGTTCCGGATCGACTGCTAGGACAATAGCCGTCCGACCTCCGTCGTAAAGGTCAACGCTGGTCACTCGACCGGCGTTTAAGTAATCTAAGAATCGACCGTAGCTCAGGCGGGTGCTGGCGGTGTTCTTGCTCATTTCAGCGGGGGATGGGGCAAAGGCCCCCTGCCACAAGAAAAAGCCGATGACTAAGGCGGGTAAAGTCCAAAGTAGTATAGTTCGCCAAGAAATTTTCATAAATGCGGATGCCTTGAATTGGGGACAGATCGGGTAAGATCGCGGTGTCGGAGAAGTGCGACAAAAGTTTACACTCAGAATCTTAACTAAATTTAACTTAACAATGCACTCTCAGGCAACAGAGCTTCCAGGACGATCGCTCCAGAAAAAGTTAGGTTAGTTAGGGTAAGGGCGATCGTCCCGAATATAATGTTTGGTGCTGATTTCGATACCGATCTAGGTAGAGTTAGAAGAATCGCCGCAAAACCCACTGTCTTTAAGCGTGGCAGTGTCAAGGGATAAGGCATGATAATGGTGAGGCTCAGTGAGGTAACACATTTCAATGACAACTAGACAGCTTGTTCCTAATTCGGCTATGCTGACCCAGCAGACTAAAGTCGCTTCTAACAAATCGATTATTAGCGCTGATTTGGGTCGGACGGCAACTAAAGCTTGCGTGAGTCGCAACCCGAGTAGCGTTGTTTTCATCCCTGCCAACGTGGCTACTATGCCCGTGGAAAAGGTGCGGGGTGGCAGCTTTGAGTCCAAAGCAACAGACCCTCTGTTGGATATGTGGCTGGAGTACCAGGGCAAGGGCTACGCGATCGGTCAATTGGCGGCAGATTTTGGCGCTAATCTCGGTGGCGCTGACCAGTCGAAAGTAGTAGATGCTTTGGTTAAGGTCTTTTCCTGTGCTGGATATTTCCAGATGAAGGGCGAAATAGCAGTTGTGCTGGGTTTGCCGTTTTATTCGCAGGATCAGTTTGAGAAGGAAAAGGAAGAGATTATCAGCCAACTGCGCTCTCCCCACGTTGTGGTGTACCGGGGCGAGCGTGTTGATATTAACATCAGTCACGTTTGGGTGATGCCGGAAGGGTTCGGCAGCCTGATTTGGTGTGAGGCTCAAGATAACAAGGAGTTTACGCCGGAGTTGCCGGAACTTTCGGTGGCTGTTGTTGATATCGGACACCAAACTACCGATTTGTTAATGGTCGATCGTTTCCGGTTCGCCCGGGCAGCTTCTAAGAGCGATTCCTTCGCAATGAACAAGTTCTACGAACAAGTTGCCTCAAAGATTCCGGGAGCAGACCCTCAATCTCTGTCTTTACTGGAAGCGGTGAATAAACCCGAGGGCCAGCGTTTTTACCGTCCCAGAGGAGCGACTAAGCCGACTAATTTAGATCCGATTATTAAGGATTTGCGAGAGGCTTTCGCTAACGAACTGTCCGAACGTTTGGTGCAGTGGCTGCCGGAACGTGTGACGGATGTGGTTCTGACTGGCGGGGGCGGCGAGTTTTTCTGGGAGGTGTTGCAACCTTTGCTTAAAGACGCCAATCTTAAGGCTCACTTGGCTCAGCCTTCCCGGAAAGCTAATGCTTTGGGACAGTTTATTTATGCTGAGGCTCAGCTAGCCACGATAAAGTAACGCATTAAGGCTTGAACCCTATGGCACTGTGGGCAAAAAATAAGGCGAATTTCTCGGTGGCGTTTACGGAAGATGCTGCGGATCAAACTTTGCTGGCCGCTATTGAAAAAGAGTTGGCTTTCACGAAGTATCAGACTTTCAGCAATCTCTGCAAGCAAGCTTTGTGGCAGTTTTTGTCTGTATCTGAGTCTGCTAGCTCTACACAGAACTTTCAGCGGTTGGAACAGCGTATTGCTGAACTTGTGGTAAAATTTGCTGAGTTTGAGCACAATGTTTCGGCAGAGGAATTAAGCCGTTTGGAGGGACTGGAACATCAACTGAGTCAACTCAGCGCGCAGTTGGATCAGTTGCAGGGGAGTGTTAACAGTAAGTTTGCTCAAGTTTCTTTTGCCCCAGTTTCAAAAGTAGTAGAGCCTGGCCCAATTGAGTCTGATTCTGTGGCGGATGATCATGTAGTGTCTGATGCTGAAGTTGCTCCTCCTCGGAATTCCGATCCTTTGTTGGAGCGTTTAAGTTCTTTGTTACCCCAAGATTTCTAAAATGAGGTAGACCCAGGCTAAAAAGCCTTGAGATGTGATATTAGTGGCCTGCTGTTGGCAGCCGGTACTGAATACAGAAACAAAGCGATCGCTCTTTTGAAAAAAAAGGGCGATCGCTTTGTTATTGCCGATTTTAGATTTTAGATTTACTCATTTTTGTCTATACCATTCCCATTATTCGATTAATCCTAATTTTTGTAATCGCGAACGAATGGCACTAGGCTGTCGCTGAAATCTCTGAGCTAATTCGTCAATTTGTTGACCGCTAGCATATTCTTTCTTCAAATTTTCGTCTTCATCCTGACTCCACTTGACATAAGCTCTGGGATATTTCTGGCGAATTTTCTCATTCTGGGTTTTAGGTCGATAGGCATTCTTTTGAGCGCCATTCAAAGCAGAACCAAACTGTGGGTTAATTTCCCCGCTGCGACTAGCTACCGCCTCCTGCACGCGGTTGGGAATCACAGCAATTTCTTCAGATAGCTGAGCCAAAGCATTGTCTACTTTTTGCTGAAGTTCTGTTAGCTGCCGCTGCTGCAAACTGCCCCACTGTGGCAGTTCGTTGATAAATTGCTGCAAGTCCAGAATTATTGTTGTCAAAGTTTCGACTTGTTGCAACTCCGGTCGCTGTTTGAATTGGCGGCTGGTGAGTTCGATCTCGCTTTGAATCATTTTAATAGTTTTTTCTAAAATTATTAGTCGCTGGCGTAGGTTCTCAATTGCTGAAATGAGAGAGTGTACGTTTTCTCCAGGCCCAACATTGAGATTTTCGCGAGATGTTTGAGCAACAGCTTCGTCTAAAGCATTTACAGCAAGTTGCAATTGCTCGATCGCGCGATCAGTAGTAGCTGCTTGTTGATTTACGCGATCGAACGTGGCCGCCGTACTTGCTTTAACTTGCCTGTGCAGCTTCTGCCGGTTCACAAAATTCAACACCAAGGAAATCACTACAGGCACTTGAGCATAAACGCTCTGCCCCCAAACCAAACTAGCAGCCAATCCCACAGCAGAGGCAGCAATAAAAATTACTTCAGCAGTTTCTAACCAATTGCTCGACTGGGGATTTTGGATTTTGGTGGGTGAATTGGATGATGACATAGGCTAATACCATTTTAGATTTTAGTTTTTAGATTTTAGATTTGGAATGACTGATGAAGCTCGGAGTTTGGAGCACGGGCCTATAGTTGCATTATTTTTTTCAACTGGTACAAGTATGCGGATAAAAATAAAGTAAGCGCGAGTGCAGATATCCGGTAGGGAATCGCACGTAGACCCCGAATTTAGCAGTGGTTAAAAACAGATTAAGTTTTATATTCACAGCCATCTAATTAAATATATTAAATCTGCAAAATTAGTCGAGCTAAAGTGAAATAAATCAAGACCCCAAGGACATCAACTGCGGTGGTAATAAAAGGAGCAGACATTAAAGCGGGGTCTAAACCCAAAGAACGAAATAGAAACGGCAGAGCTGAACCGGCAATAGAAGCTAAAATTGCGATCGCAAACAAACTCACTCCCACCGCGAGTGCCACTGCTAAACTCCCTTGCAGAGTGTAAGCCCAGCCCGTCGCTACAGTCCCCAATATACCTCCTAGCAGCGCTCCCGCCATCCCCTCGCGAACAATTACTTGCAACGGGCCCATTGCTGTAATTTCGTCAGTGTTCAAACCGCGAATTACAACAGTTGAGGACTGAGCTCCGACATTGCCTCCAGTGCCAGTCAGCAGGGGAATAAAGGCTGCTAGGGCGACTACTTGGTGCAAAATATCTTCTTGAGCTCTAATAATTGCGCCGGTGACAGTATTAGTTAAAAGCAGAACAAACAGCCACACGACCCTTTTCCGGGCAACGGTGATTAAATCGGTCTGAAAATAATTGTCGCCGCCGGACTGGACGCCGCCCAAGGTATAAATATCTTTGGCTGCTTCTTGTTCTAAAATGTCGATCGCGTCGTCAACTGTAATGATGCCAACCAGACGCTGTTCGCGGTCTACAACGGGCACAGCTAAAAAATCGTAACGCTGGATCAGCCTAGCTACTTCTTCTTGATCCGTACCAGTTTGAACAGAAACTACCTCGC
Source organism: Microcoleus sp. S13_C5 (assembly GCF_036700845.1). NCBI lineage: Bacteria > Bacillati > Cyanobacteriota > Cyanophyceae > Oscillatoriales > Microcoleaceae > Microcoleus > Microcoleus sp. S13_C5. Next base: position 38,244 of record NZ_JAUBPR010000006.1, on the reverse strand, counting down.
GGGTCATAATTTCGCCGACAGTTTTGTCGAGGGGGGAAGTGACTAAATCCCGCAAAGATAAAATACCTGTCAAGCTGCGTCCGGCGTCGGTGACGTAAAGAGAATAAATTGTTTCGGTAGTTTTAGCCAAAGAGCGAATTCGGTCTAAAGCTTGGGCGACGGTAAAGCTTTCTTTGAGAGAAATATATTCGGGGGTCATGATCCGGCCGGCGGTACTGGCTTCGTAACCCAAAAGTTGGGCCGTTGCTTCTCGTTCCGTCGGGCTCAATTCACCCAACAGGCGACGGACTAATATTGCCGGCAGTTCGTCAAAGAGTTTAGCTCGATCGTCCGGCGACATTTTGTCTACAATGTCAATGACTTCTTGGCGTTTGAATTTTTCGCAGAGGGACTGCTGAACGCTGGAGTCGAGATATTCGTAAACTGCGATTGCTTCGTCTTTGGAAAGCAAGCGGAAAGCTATTACTTGCATAGTTTCTGGCAGGCCTTCGATAGCTTCAGCTATGTCTGCTTCCTGTACCGGGTGCAAAATCGCTTTTGCTCCTTTAAAGTCTCCTTCTTCCAACAAGGCCCTTAACTGCGATCGAACTAATTCCCGCAGTTCCTTTCGCGCGTAGGTGGGTAGAGAAGACGATTGATAATTTGTTTCTGTCACTGATGACTCTCCTAAACCTGGGCTGCGCGCCTTCCTGAATCCAGTTTAGAGCCTATTGACGCCACTGGTTGCAGTTATACGATTTATACGACCGGGGTTAGCAACCCAGTTTCTTCGTGGAGGCTTCACCCCCCAAACCCAGATATATCCTCGAAACCTGTTTTTTTGGTTTGGTATGATGTTTTTTATATTGATCGACTTAAACCAACAATTGATATTTCTCTTCTGCCAAACGGTAAAGTGGCCGCCACACTAAACGGTTAGTCACTACAACCAACAGCGACATCACAGAAGTAGCAGCCAAAAGCAAGGGAAAATTTCCAGATGCCGTCGCCTGAGAAATCGTCTCACCCAAACCGCTTGTGGTAATTATTTCACCTTTAAACTGCACGTATTCACTGACAATACTGGCATTCCAAGCTCCGCCAACCGCCGTAATAATTCCTGTGATTAAATAAGGAAAAATTCCGGGTAGGATTAAAGTTTTCCAGCGCTGAACCAGGGAAAGTTTGTAAACTTGCGCGGCTTCAAACAACTCGGAAGGTATCGATTGAGCCCCGGCAATAACATTAAACAGCAAATACCACATTGTACCCAACATCATCAGCGCTACTGAACCAATTTGCAAGCCTCCTCCAGCGTGAATTAAAGCTAGTAGCAACACTGGGAATAAAGCAGTTGCCGGTACAGAAGCTGCTATTTGTACTAATGGCTGCAAAATTTGAGCTAAACGGGGATTTCGACCGATCGCAACTCCGACCGGCACTGTCCACAACAGCGATAAAAATAGCGCGCAAATGACGCGCAAAGCTGTGAAAAATGCACCTGTCATGACTTTTTGCCAGTCAGACAAATTCAGCAACCGCAGCAGCAGCACCGCTTCCCAAGTTCCCCAAAGCACAATGACGGCAAACCCGCTGACAAATATCCAATTTATCCAATTTCCGATGCGGTTTCGTTGGCGAGGATTTGCTGGTAAATTAACAGGTGCAAAAGCTCTTGCCAAACCACGATCAAAACTGTCGCTGATCGGCGAAATACGCGACTTCAAAACCCGCAGCGTCGCCGATCGCCTGAAAAAATCTAACACATTTGACTGCGGTACATTGGTAGCTTCCACCGCTTGATATTTAAACTTTTCTACCCAAGCAATCAAAGGCTGCCAGATGAAAAAGTCTATGGCTATAATCACCCCAATTAAGACTGCTAACCCCCAGCCGATTGCCCCAAAATTGCCTTCATTGGCTGCCTTGCCCAAATAGGAACCGAGTCCGGGCAAATTAAAGTTTTTATCCCCCAAGGTAAAAGATTCGATCGCAATCAAAAAGAACCAGCCGCCCGCCACTGACATGACGCTATTCCACACCAGTCCGATCGCACCAGCAGGCAATTCTAACGTCCAGAACTGCTGCCAAGCATTCAGTCGATAAACTTGAGCAGCTTCCTTAAGTTCTCGCGGAATCCCGGACAGCGACTGATAGAAACTAAAGGTCATATTCCAAGTCATCCCCGTAAATATTAAGATAATCGATGCGATTTCTACACCGATTCTTTGACCTGGAAATAAGGTAACTAGCGCTAAAACAACTCCCGGCAAAAAAGATAAAACTGGAATCGACTGCAAAATGTCTAACAACGGAATTAAAATTTTTGCGACTAGGGGAAAGCGGTAAGCAGAATAAGCATAAACTAGGGTAAACAGCAGCGATAAAAAATAGGCTGCTACCATGCGTAAGAGACTCTGGGCTGTATATGCGGGCAAGACATTTAGGGTAGTCTCAATTTTGAAATTTGGGTTGTAGTCACTGCTGAATTGAGAAGCTGTTTGGACAATTACCAAAATTAGAGAGAAGATGGCTAGAATCAGCAAACCGTCTTGCCAAGTCCAAGCTGACCTTTCTAAAGTTTTATTGGCGGGTGTTAGAGGTCTTGTCATAATAATTAGTTATTGCGAATGGGGAATCGGGCATCGGGCATCGGTTATTGGTTATTAGTTATTGATGATTAGTTATTAGTTATTAGTTATTAGTTATTGATTATTGGTTATTAGAGGCAGAGCGTCCGGGTTGGTATGCCCCTGCAGAGCCTGGGAACAAGACTAAGATACCAACAAATAACAATAAAAACCAACAAATAACAAATAATAAATAACAAATAACTACTCATTTTTTGCTTCTGATTCTAAGAAGATTTCGCCCCCTGGCTCATCGTAACTGTATAACTCTGCATAGCGACCCCAGTCAATAGCAGTTTGCAATTGCCGCATTGCTTCTTGGGGGCTAAAGTGGGCTTCGAGAATATCCAAAATCAACTCTTCAGAAATGCGGTGATTGCGCTTGGCCTGAAGCATTCGAGAAATTTGCTTTACGAGCCGAATATTGCTGAGAATTTGGGTGCGAACAATTTGTTTGCGCTGGTCAATTCCGCCGGCAATGAACTGAATGCCAACTGGAGTTAAAATGAGGTCGCCTTCTTGGATTACCAAAAAATCCATTAATTTTGCTCCTTCCACGATCGGCAAAATGTCGTCAACCTCTAACATTAATTCTTGACCGAGGCGGTAGAGGTCTTTCTCCTTGCGGTCTTCCAAGAGTTCCAACAGGCCTGCGATCGCACCAATTCGCACCTGCGGCAGAGATTGGTATTTAGCGCTTTGAGCGGGTTGAGGTTGAGACACAGCAGCGGCACTTTCTGCAGGTGGAGTTACTGTTTCGTCGCTCAAGTCGGGATTGGTGAGAATTTTGTAAACTTGGTCTACAAGACCTTGGAATTCCCCAGTTTTGCGATCGCGGTAGTGGGGCAAAGTCACTGTCAATTCGGCGCGAATTCGCCCCGGATTGCGGCCCAAGACTACAACTCGATCGGCTAAAATTACCGCTTCCTCAATTCCGTGAGTTACGATTAACACCGCTTTAGTAGGAATCTTCTTTTCCAGCCACAAATCTAATAACTCAAACCGCAAGTTTTCTGCCGTCAGCACATCTAAAGCTGAAAACGGTTCATCCATGCAAAGCAATTCGGGTTCCACCGCCAAAGCTCTAGCAAATCCCACCCGCTGTCGCATCCCGCCGGAAAGTTCTTTCGGATAAGCATTTTCAAATCCGTCTAAACCTATAATGTCAATCATCCGCAAGGCTTTTTGTCGCCGCGGTTCGGGCAATTCTCCTTTAGCTTTTAAGCCTAATTCTACATTTTCTAGTACCGTCAGCCAGGGATAAAGGGCAAAGTTTTGAAATACAATTGCCACTCCAGGATTTAAGCCGACTAAAGGACGATTGTGGTAGAGAACTTGACCGTCTGTGGGCGGAATAAGTCCGGCAATCATCCGCATTAATGTTGATTTTCCCGAACCGGAAGGACCGAGCAAAGCTACTATTTCGCCCGATCGCAAATCTAAATTAATTGGCTCTAAAATAGAGATTTTTTGACCGTTGGGCTGCGAGTAAGCTTTGCTAACGCCTTCTAAGGTAATAAGGCACTCTGTTGGTGTTTTAACTACCACAACTAAACCTCCTCGCTTGTTGTTTAACTTTACTCTGTAGTCATTAGTCTGTAGTCATTAGTCTGTAGTCGTTAATGAAAAAGTCTGGGAAACTCACAACTGATAAAAGATAATTGATATCAGTTTTGTCAAATAATACAACTGTAGGCCCGTGCTCCAAACCAAGATGCAGTCACTCATTCCCAATCGAAAATCCAAAATGGTATGGCTGCCGAGTATTCGGTCAATTTTCTGTGACAGACGATCGCTTTTTCACCAGCAACAAGACTGGAAAAGCAGCGAGTTGGAGCGCAACTGAAAATATAACCAGCCAAGTAATTGAGCGATCGTAAAAAATTATCATCGCCCAACTGCCCAGAAATCACGATCAGCCATAGCCTGTGTTAAATATCCCATAGGCCGAACCTCTTTTGTCTGCAGACACGAGTCGAGCTACGGCTGCTTTCAAAATCGATTCCTGGACTCCCATACCTATACCCCATAAAGTCATTCCTAGCAATCCCCCCTGCCCATTTCTGAACAATACCAAGGGGGCAAACAGTGAAGAAAAAATCACTGCAAACATCATCGCCCAAATGCCGAGGCGATCGAACTTGCCTTTCAAAAATCAGGGCTGCGAGCGCCTCACTCCCCATCAGCCAAGGGTAAAATATAGAAATCTGGCTATCAAATGTGATCGCGCTTCTGTGGAAGTCAGTCGATTGGAGATTTGAGACTTCGGTGTGAGCGCGAGCGTCGAAGGATTTGAGATTTTAGATTTACTCCACAGATGAATCTGGGAGCTGGAAAAAGAGTCTAAAATTTTTATCTCTCCACCACAGGAGCCGGGGCTTATATCCGTTTTTGCGTCTCGTCAAAGGCAATTAAGGGAAAATCCCATAGCCAGCCCCAATCAACCCTAAAGTATCTAAAGAAACCCTAAACAGCCCCGGCAGCCCTTTTTTGATTTCTAAGGCTCCTGCTTCAAAATCGCGCGGATTAAGATAAATTTGCTGAAGAACCAACAGAACTATACCAATCCTCGCATCATTTGTCAATTTCTTACTCCCCCCCGCGGGTTCGGGGAGAGTTGGGGTGGGGTGGGGTAAAAAATTTACGACTCCTGCAAGGATTTCTATATCAGCCCCAAAAAAGCTGGCACAGCCAAAACCGCAAAGCCGACTCGATTACCAAATTGCTTTGCCCTGCGATCGGCTATCATGAATAACGACGCTGGCGATCGCTATTGGATACCGTGCAGTTGCTCGGCGTCCGACTCGATCAACCGCGAAATGTTAACTACGTAAATCCTTTCTTCTTCAGCGTCACGGGTTATACATATAAAGAAGTTTTGGGCAAGAATAGGTTTGAAAATTTATTACCTTGCTCTAGTCAAAAATTAATTAAAACTGTCAATATTACCGGGAGCATCTCAATGAAAGCAGCCCAGCTAGAAATAGGAGTTTTGAGGCAAGAGTCAGAAGGATGGAGCCAGAAGAAGGGTTTTTACAAATATGAACTCCTCCCATATCACCTACCAGCAGTGATAGTGAATCCCCTCGATCCAGCTAGGCTTCCTGTTCAAACTGCCAATGTGTAGGGCTGGGATTTAGACTCTCAGATCAAATCAAGGAACAGGGAACAGGAAAAGCATTTTATGTAGGAATGGGTTTCACAAGCTGCATCTGAATAGTGTAGAATTATAACACACCAGAGCGGACATTACAAGGTGTGTATTGTGGGATAAAAATTTTCTGCGATCTTAATTTTATTACGGAATGTTTAAACTTGTATCTTTTCCTTAACCCTTTTATATTCTTTACCAAATCTTTATTCTTTTTCTCTTGAGTGTTGCTATGGTTGCTTCAAGCGAGTTTACAGCACTTTGTAACAAGAGTGAAATACCCTTTAGTTAAAAAAGAGGTCTTTATGACACACTGTCCCTGCTGCTCGAATCAAATGCTGCGTCACGTTCACGAGCATCAACTCTACTGGTTTTGTCGCCAATGTTGGCAAACAATTCCTATTTACAATCGGAACAGATGTGGCTCATCGCCCTCTATAAATCTAGTTAAAGGGCCAGGGGTTAAGGAACAAAATTCTTTACCGATGGAATTTAACAGCTCAACTTAGGGGGTATAAAGTTTAGAGATTGCCTTATCGCTAACTGGTTTTCAGGCTCAAGACTTACTTTTATTGCATCATTAAATTACCCAAGCATAGCCCAACAAATTGCCGACTGCTCTATTCATCTATCGCTTAATTTATGGTGATACCTCGACGCAACGTAATTATAAGTTTACGCCAAACACCACTTAAACGATTGCTACCTCTTTTGTTTGGTGTGGTGGCGTCTCTTGCTGTTTTATTTACGTGGCAACAGCTAACCATTAACGGACAAATTCACATCGAGCAGTTAATTCAGCAGGAAGCCAATGCGATTCAGTCACAACTGACCGAAGGATTATCCATTCGGGTGCTGACACTTCGGCAAATGGCGAATCGCTGGGAAGCCAATGGCGGTACACCAAAGGCTCTTTGGGAAGCCGATGCTGAGGCTTATGTAAAGGATTTCTACGGTTATCAGGCGATCGCATTAGTCGATCCATCATTTAAAGTGCGATGGGTTGTGCCACTGGCCGGGAATGAGGCAGCGCCAAACCTCGATTTTACTCGGGAACTCCGTCGCAAAATTACTTTGCAAGTAGCTCGTGATTTGCGTCAACCTATCTTAAGTCGCAATATTTCACTTGTTCAAGGAGAGCAAGGATTTATAGCAAGTTTTCCTTTATTTGTAGGGGAACGATTTGATGGGTTTATTGTCGGATTTTTTCAGTTTAAAACTCTATTTGACAGTATTTTAAAAGTGCCACCCGGGTACCATGTGGCTATCTATGCTGGCACAGATTTGATATACGGTCAAGAGATTTTTTCTCAATACTCAGAGCTGAAAACATTTGTAGAGAAAGCGTATGGTGTAGACTGGCGCATAGATGTTTCTCCAACTTTAGATTTAGTAGAAAGTGTCAAGTTTTATTGGCAGAGAGTGGTATTAATTGGTGGTTTAGTTTTAGTTTTGCTGCTTATGTGGGTCGTGTATCTCGCACAAGTTAGTTATGGCAAAGTCGATAGATTCAAAAAAGCCAATCGCCAGTTGCAATGGGAAATTCACCAGCGACAACAGGCAGAAATTGCGATCGCCCGACTAGCTGCGATCGTTGAATCTTCGGAAGATGCCATTATCAGCAAAGATTTAGAGGGTGTAGTTACAAGTTGGAATATAGGAGCAGAAACAATTTTTGGCTATACAGCGGCCGAAATAGTAGGGCAATCAGGGAGAAAACTGATTCCCACAGACTATCGAGATGAGGAAAACGAAATCCTCACCAAAATCCAGCGAGGAGAACGCATCGAACAGTACGATACAAAGAGGCTGAGGAAAGATGGAACATTAATCGATGTCTCGATGAGTGTCTCCCCCATTAAAGACCAAGCAGGGAATATAATTGGAGCCTCAAAGATTTCCCGGAATATTGCTGACCGCAAACAAGCAGAAGCAGCACTACGTGAAAGTGAAGAACGCTGGGAACTGTCTGTACGCGGAAATAATGACGGCATTTGGGATTGGAATGTTCAAACCAATGAGGTCTTCTTTTCTAGTCGCTGGAAGGAAATGCTGGGCTATGAAGACCATGAAATCCAAAACATTCGAGACGAATGGGCTAATCTGGTACATCCCGATGATTTGGGATGGGTTATGCAAGCCATTCAAGACCATTTTGCCAAGAAAACTCCTTTTTATATCACAGAACATCGCGTTCGCTGCAAAGATGGTTCCTACAAATGGATTTTGGATCGCGGTCAGGCACTTTGGGATGATGCAGGTAACGTAATTCGGATGGCTGGCTCTCACACCGACATTACGGAGCGCAAGCAAGCTGAAGTTGCTTTACAGGTCAGCGAAGCCAGATATCGGCAATTGATCGATAACTTAAATGCGGGTTTTGTGATTCATGCGACAGATACCAGCATCCAATTATGTAATGAAACGGCCTGTGAATTACTAGGGCTTTCCATGGATCAAATGCTGGGAAAAACTGCGATATCTCCGGCTTGGCATTTTGTGCGCGAAGATGGCAGCGTTATGCCCCTAGAGGAATATCCGGTGAATCAGGTTTTATCCAGTGGAAGTTCCCTCAAAAATTATATTTTAGGAATTAAAAAAGAAATTGATAGTTGTGTTTGGGTATTAGTTAATGCCTACCCGGAGCTCGATCCAAACGGTAAAATCACACAAGTTGTAGTTACGTTTATTGATATTAGTAAACGCAAAAAAGTAGAGCAGGACATCCAAAACACTCGCAATTTCTTACAAGCACTGCTAGATAATTTACCTGTGGCGGTTTTTGTTAAGGATGCACAGCCTAAACAATTTGGCGTATTTCAGTTTTGGAATAAAACTAGCGAACGGTTATTTGGCATCTCAACCGAACAAGCGATCGGCAAAAGCTGTTATGATTTTTTCCCAATAGAACAGGCTATCTTTTTCGACAAAAAGGATAGAGAAGCCTTTGAGAAAGGTAAAACTGAGGATATTCTCGAAGAAGTTATTGACAGTCATAGTCTGGGTCAACGTTGGCTGCATACAATGAAGATTCCCATTTATGACGAGCAGCATCAGCCCCAGTACCTACTTTGTTTTTCAGAAGATATCACCGATCGCAAACACGCAGAAGCAGAGCTTAGAGAAATGAGTGAGGTGATGAAAAATGCGCTGTCCGGTATTTCCAAAATAGACACTCAAGGGCGTTACCTCTATGTCAATAAAGCATATTCTGACGTGACAGGCTATCAGCCAGAAGAAATGATCGGGATGTCCTGGGAAAAAACCGTAGATCCCGATGAGTTGAAAAAACTGGTTGCAGCCTATGGGCTGATGGTGCAAGAGGGCAGAGTTGAAGTTGAAACCAGAGGGGTTCGTAAAGATAGTTCGGTTTTTTATAAGCAATTGGTGATGATTTCAATTTACGACGAACAGCACCAATTTATGGGGCATTACTGCTTCATGAAAGATATTAGCGATCGCAAAAAAGCCGAACTTGCACTAGAACAGGAACTCCTGCGGAGTAAAACCTTCTTCAACACTTCACTGGACGGTGTTGTTGTCATGGATTGGGTCGGAAATGTTGTCGAAGCTAGTCCCAGTTTTGCTCAAATGCTTGGCTACACCCTAGAAGAAACCCTGAATCAGAGTGTGTTTGATTGGGATGCTGAATGGACGAGGGAAGAACTACAACTTATGCTCCAGAGAGAGGAGGTTATTCCGCTGTTTGAGACGCGACATCGCCGCCAGGATGGTTCTGTATATGACGTGGAAATTAGCTGGAACCGGGTGGAATTAGAAGATCAGATGATGAACTTCTGTATCTGCCGGGATATTAGCGATCGCAAACGGAGTGAAGCGGAACGCCAACAAGCAGAACAGGCACTCCGAGAGAGTGAAACTCGCTTCCAAGCCTTCATGAATCACAGCCCTGCCCCTGCCTGGATTACCGATGAAAATGGTGTAATGCTCTATGCCAGCCAGACTTATCTCAATACCTTCGATCTACCCACTGACAATGTGATTGGAAAATCCATTTTTGAACTTTACCCCGCCGCCTTCGCCCAACAATTTCTAGACAATATCCAAAGGGTTGCTCAAACCAACGAGCTAATTGAAACGATTGAGATTGCGTCCCGTCGAGATGGAACCCTGGCTGAATTTCTGGTTTACAAATTTCTCATCCCCGACTTATCTGGACAAATGCTAGTAGGTGGTGTGGCGATCGATGTGACACGACAACATCAAGCGGAAACCGCTTTACAACTGAGTGAAGAACGCTTAATGCTGGCACTAGAAGCCTCTGGAGATGGACTATGGGATTGGAAAATTGAAACTGGAGAAGTTTACATTAATTCCTACTACCAGGAGATGCTGGGCTACAAGCCCGGTGAGTTGGTGATGGATGTGAACGTCTGGGCACAGATGATTCACCCTGATGATAAATTCTGGGTTTTTGAGGATCTCAATAGCAACTTACAAGATAACTCTCTCAAATATGCCTTTGATTATCGTGTGCGTTGCAAGTCAGGTGAGTGGAAGTGGATCGCTAACTACGCGAAAGTCGTTGCCTACGATGAACATGGTAAGCCTTTACGGATGATTGGAACGCACAAAGACATCAGCGATCGCAAATGTAAAGAACTGGCACTGCAGCACGCAATGGAAGCCGCAGAAGCAGCGAACTTGGCAAAAAGTACCTTCCTCGCCAATATGAGCCACGAATTACGCACTCCTCTCAATGTAATTCTAGGATTTGCCCAAGTGATGACCCATGACCCCTCCCTGACTCCCAACCAAAAAGAAGACTTGCAAACAATTCGTCGCAGTGGCGATCACCTCTTGAGTTTGATTAACGATGTGCTGGATCTCTCGAAAATTGAATCGGGACACTGCACAGTTGAACAAAGCGGATTGGACTTAATTGCGCTGCTGCATTCCCTCCGAAATATGTTGGCGGAACGAGCAAGTTCTAAAGGACTTGGCCTTTGTTTCGACATTGCGCCAGAAGTTCCCCAATTTATGCTGGTCGATGCTCAAAAACTGCGCCAGGTTTTGCTCAATCTGCTGAGTAATGCCATCAAATTTACCAATCGGGGAAGCATTACTTTGCAAGTCAGCATTGAGGCTTCCGGTACAGGGGCATTAACCACAACTCGGCCGATTCTCCAGTTTGTAGTCGCTGACACAGGTGTAGGGATTGCATCGGTCGAACTCTGTACCATCTTCGATGCGTTTGTGCAAGCCCAAGCTGGGAAGCGATCGACGGGCGGTACGGGGCTAGGTCTAACCATTAGCCGCAAATTGTTGGAACTCATGGGCGGAAAAATTTCTGTCAGCAGCACTCTGGGACAGGGGAGTACCTTCACCTTTACCCTTCCCGTCAGCCCCATCAGTGGAGTTAATGTTACACCCGAAGAGAATAATCGCCTCGTGATTGGGCTGGCTCCCAGTCAAGGGGATCATCGCATTTTGGTGGTTGATGATCAACCAGAAAATCGCTTGCTAATGGTCAGATTACTGACACAATTAGGATTAGAGGTAAAAGAAGCTACCAACGGACAGGAAGCGGTGCAGATGTGGCAACAATGGCAACCCGACCTAACCTGGATGGACATTCGGATGCCCGTGTTAGATGGATACGAGGCTACGAAGCAAATTCGGGCAAGGGAAGACGGACAGAACAGTATCATTATTGCACTTACGGCCCAGGCTTCCCAGAGCGATCGCGCCCTCGCCTTGGCTGCTGGCTGCAACGACTACATCAGCAAGCCCTTCCGGGAACAGACCCTATTTCTTAAGATGGCGGAATACCTAGGTTTAGAGTATGTATATGAGGAAGAGGAAACAGAAAAGGGGGAACGGGGAACAGATTGTTTTCCTTCTTACCTGTGTTCTGTTGCCTCTTCCGTTTCAGATTCCCTCGATCCAACGCTTCTGGCGACGTTACCAAAAGAATGGGTGGTTGAGTTGGAAGATGCTGCTTTATGTGGGGATGATGTTGCGATCTTTGAACTGGTAGCTCAACTTTCCTCAGAACTCACTCAATTCGGTACTCATCTGACGGAACTCGCCAACCAGTATCAATTTGAGAAAATCATTAATCTAATTCGAGGTAATTTCTCAAGTGGAATTCCTCCGTTGGATTTATAAGCTGTTGTGCAGTTAAACGTTTGATTAGGACTAGAGAATTAGGAACAGCCAACAAGAATACACTCTAGTTAGTTGTAATCCTGGAACAAAACCTCCTTAAATTTTATTGAAAATTCCTGCTCTAAAATGCCTCATAAAATTACCAACTTCTCCCAAATCACTTCTTTCACTTTAACAAGTTTAGAGGAATGTAGTGAAGAATCAGTGTATGCTCCCGGTCATATTCAGCCCCACGGAATCGTTTTATTGCTGCAAGGAAACAGCCTCAATATTTTACAAGCTAGCGAAAATGTAGAACAGTTTTTTGGCATTTCTGCCGAAGAATTGCTAGGTCAGCCATTGCCAGGGTTATTGGGTCACGAGCAAGTACAAGAAATTGTCAGGTATCTAAATCAAGAACAACTCAACATTCATAATATTTTTGATATAAAAATACCTCTCAAAGACGGCAAAATTCAAACATTTAGAAGCACACTGCATCAGCTAGCAGATGAGTTAATTCTGGAACTAGAACCCCAATTGACTCTTGAAAATAATCATTCAATCGATTTTTATCAGCGTCTGCAAACAGTTATCCTCAACTTTCGCAGTGCGATCGGTATTTCTGATTTAGCTCAAACCATTGCTAGAGAAGTAAAAGCCATCACCGGGTTCGATCGCGTGATGATTTATCGCTTTGAAGCTGATGACCATGGGGTGGTGATTGCTGAAGAGAAAGAAAGCTATCTAGAAAGCTACCTGGGATTGCATTACCCGGCGATCGATATTCCCGTACCCGCCCGCAAATTGTTTTACAGCAATTGGGTGCGCCAAATTCCCAATATCAATTACACCCCGGCCCGCCTAATTCCCACCAACCATCCCCTAACCAATACACCCCAGGATTTAAGTGCTTGTGTGTTAAGGGGAGTATCTCCCTACCACATTGAATATTTGCAGAATATGGGAGTTGCTGGGACACTGACGATTTCGTTAATTGACGATCGGCGCCTTTGGGGATTAATTGCCTGTCACCATTACAGCCCGCGATTGGTAGATTACGAAACTCGCAAAACCTGTGAGTTTTTAGGACAATTTGCCTCGATCGAACTGGTGCATCAGCAAGAGCGAGAATTGAACGTTTACCGATCGCAGGCGAAAACTATTCAGGATCAACTTCAGCAGGCATTCCGGCGAGATTCTAATTTTATCCAACAGGTATTGACAGAAAATGCTTCTCAATTGCTAGATTTAGTTCATGCTCAGGGAGCCGCAATTCTGCTCGATGGTCGTCTGACATTGGTGGGTAAAACACCATCAGAAACTGAGGTTGACGAACTCGTGCAGTGGTTGCTGCAACAGAACAAAGAACGAGTGTTTGCAACAGCTTCTTTGTCTCAGTTGTATCCCCAAGCCAAGCAATTCAAAGAACGAGCTAGCGGTGTTTTAGCAATCTCAATCTTCCTATCCTACGCCAAACAAAAGTCATACCATATCCTTTGGTTCCGACCCGAACAAATTCAAACCATAAACTGGGCAGGTAATCCACACGATGCTGTGTCGATCGACGAAATTGGAAAAATGCACCTGTGTCCCCGCCAATCCTTTGAACTGTGGCAAGAGACAGTGCGGGAGATGTCTTATCCGTGGCAGATTGCAGAGTTAGAAGCTGCCGCCGAAATGAGACATATCCTCATGCTGGCGGTGTTAGAATTTTCGCAAACTGCCCTAGAACACGCTGCTGAAAGGGCAGCTATAGCCAACCGTGCCAAAAGCCAGTTCCTTGCCAACATGAGCCACGAACTCAGAACGCCACTCAACGCCATTCTGGGATTTACCCAGCTTATGAACCGCAGCCCCTATATCCCAGAAGAATTTCAAGAGCATTTAGGGATCATTACCCGTAGTGGAGAACACCTGCTGACATTGATTGACGATGTTTTGCAAATGTCTAGGATTGAAGCAGGGCAATTGGTATTGAGTAAAAGCTGTTTTAATCTGCATCGACTGCTAGGTTCTATTAATGAAATGTTCACCATCAAAGCGCCTGAGAAAGGGTTACATCTGAGCAGCGAGTGGGATGCTACTGTCCCCCGTTATGTCTGTGGTGATCAAGCAAAACTTCGCCAAATCTTGATTAATCTGCTGGGGAACGCGCTCAAATTTACAACAACAGGAAGCATAGCCCTGCGCGGACGAGCTTTTTCATCAGATGATATGGCATCCGGTACAATTGGCGATCGCGCCAATAATCGACCCGATATTAAACCAACTATTACCCTGTGTCTCGAAGTTGAGGATACCGGATCTGGTATTTCTCCCTCAGATTTAGAATCAATTTTTGAGGCTTTCAGGCAAACCAATCGCGGTCGTCACGATCGAGGAACAGGTTTAGGATTGTCTATCAGTCGTGAGTTTGCGCGTCTGATGGGAGGCGATATCACCGTGCGAAGCACCCTGAATCGAGGCTCGACTTTTACCTGCCAAGTCGTTTTGGAACTACCAGAGTCCGTTGATTTAGAGGAACCTGAAATTAGCGATCGGATTATCGGGATCGAACCTGGGCAAGCTATCTACCGAATTCTAGTAGTAGAAGACGTTCCAGAAAATCGGCAACTGCTGGTGACGCTGCTGGAGTCAGTTGGGTTTGATGTGTGTGCGGTGGAAAATGGGGTAGAGGCGATCGCTCGTTGGCAAACATGGCACCCTGACCTGATTTTGATGGACATTCAAATGCCTGTCATGGATGGTTATGAAGCGACGAGACAGATTCGAGCACAAGAGTCATTAGTCATTAGTCATGGGTCATCAGCAGATAACTCAGGGCAAATGTCAGAGGACAACAGGCAAATTACACGCATCATTGCCCTCACTGCCTATGCTTTTGAAGACGATCGTATCGCCAGCCTGCAAGTCGGTTGCGATGACTACATTGCCAAGCCGTTTACTGAAGACACACTTTTCAACAAAATAGCTCATCACTTGGGTGTGCGCTACTGCTACGCCGAAAAAGTTTCGCCAGACTCATCAGCTTCGCCACCACAGATACTTACTCCAGACTTGAAAACCATGCCCACCCAGTGGATTGCAGAAGTTCATGAAGCAGCACTTGATCTTAGTGATAATAAGCTTTATGAACTTATCGCTCAAATTCCCAAGGAGAAACAACATTTCATCGAGGCGATGACATCTCTGGTCGATAACTTTCAGCTTGAAGCGATCGCAACTCTCACCCAGATTTAGGAATAAGACGATGACAAATCTATTCAAACTTGCGGCCGAAACGAATATTCTCATCGTGGATGATACGCCAGACAATTTGCGCTTGTTAGCCAAAATTCTAGAGTCACAGGGCTATATTGTCCGTAAAGCCCTCAACGGCAGAATGGCACTCCAAGGTGTTCATCGCGACCCACCTGCTCTGATTTTACTTGACATCAATATGCCGGAGATGAATGGGTACGAAGTGTGCCAAAAGTTAAAAGCATCGGAAGCGAGTGCTCAGATCCCGATTATTTTTATCAGTGCGCTCGAACGACTGGAAAACAAGGTTCAAGCCTTTGAACTGGGTTGTGTAGACTATATTACCAAACCCTTTCAAGAGCAGGAAGTTCTGATGCGAGTAAAAAATCAATTACTCATCCAACAGCAACGCCAACAACTACTCGAACAAAATCAACGTTTAGAACACGAAATCCAAGAACGTCTGAGGGCAGAAGCAGAAGTAAGACAGCTATCCGTGACAGATGAATTAACTGGATTATATAACCGACGAGGCTTCTTTTTACTAGCAAATCAACAACTAAAAATTGCTCGACGCACCCAAACATCCTATTTTATTTTGTTTGCTGACTTAGATGGTTTGAAAAAGATTAACGACACTTTAGGACACGAAATGGGAGACAGAGTAATCGTTGATGCCGCTCAAATATTGAAGCAAACCTTTCGTGAGGCGGATATTGTGGCTCGACTGGGAGGAGATGAATTTGCTTTATTTATTCCTAACTTTTCGGGTGATTCATCTACTAATTTCCATTCTCGGCTCCAAGAAAATATAGATCGTTTTAATCAACAGTCCGAGCGAGCTTATATATCAATAAGTCTTGGTGTCGAGTTTGGGGATTTAAATAATGAAATTTTATTAGAACACTTGCTGGCAAAGGCTGACAAACTCATGTACGAGCATAAACGCACGAAACGCTGTTTAAATCCTCAACCGTTCTTTTGAGAACAGCGAGAGGAAGCACCATAAGCATTATTTATTAAACGTGAGTTCAACCGAGAAAGAGTAAACTGAAAACAAGATAGGGAAACAGCTTGAAGACTTTAGACCCTCAGCCGGAAAATACGATGCAGTACACATCATCACACCTAAACCTGACAGGGTAGCAACCTCGTTAAAAGCTCTCCCTGTATTAGGTTAAGGGTGTGATAAAAAGATGTGGTAGGTATTGTCCACAATCCTGAGCTAAAATCGACTGACTGATGCTGTATGGGTGGAGAGTTTGCCTACAGTTGCATTATTTTTTTTAACGGGTATTATTTGCACCAACCGATTTTTTTATTTATTTGCCCACTCGCGCTAAAATGATGCCTAACTGAACTGCAATTACTCCTAGTATTGCACTGCCTGCCCAGTAAAAAGTGGCGATGCTGTAAGATTGATCGCGCCACAAGACATTCGTCTCTAAACCGTAAGTTGAAAAAGTAGTATAAGCTCCCAAAAAGCCCGTTGCTACCATTAACCGTACTTCCGACGGAATAGTCGCCACCTTTTCAAAAGCGATAGTCATAAAAAATCCCATAGCCAAGCAACCCGTAATGTTAATAAAAAAAGTTCCGTAGGGAAAAGCCGTCCCGAAACGATTGGCAAACCACAAGGTGATATAATACCGGCTCAAAGCGCCGGCAACGGCACCTAAACTAATTGCGATCGGGTGGCGGAGATTCGGGTCTTGCAGCATACAGCGATTTTAGATTAGCCTGGCATTGAGAGGAATTTTAGATTTACTGCGCTCCTGTAAAGTATTGTATGATTAAATTGGCGATCGCTCTGGCTGTTCGTAATTAAAGTATATAGAGAGTATTTATGCAAATTGTGCTAGTCGCCGTAGACGATGATTTAGTTAGAGCGTGGGAAAGCACTTGCGGCAATATGGAAAATGTAAAGATACACCGTGGCTCAATATTTGATGTGAAATGCGATGCTATTGTTAGTTCGGGGAATAGTTTTGGTTTCATGGATGAGGGCTTAGATTTAGAAATTTTGGAATATTTTGGAGGTCACGTTCAAGAACGCCTGCACAAACTAATTCAAACTCGCCATCACGGGGAACTCTTAGTAGGACTAGCAGAAGTTGTAGACACCGATCATGATGAAATTCCCTATTTAATAGCTGCCCCAATAAGGCGAGTTCCCACAGTTTTAAGAGAGACAGTAAATGTCTATCTAGCAACCCGCGCTATTTTAACTCTCGTAAAATTTGGCACAGTCCCAGACGGAACGCCAGTCAAACATATCATTGAAACTATCGCTATTCCCGGCATGGGTACGGGAATGGGCAAAGTCCCACCACATATCTGCGCCAATCAAATGAAAGTTGCGCTCGAAGATATCCTCTTATCTCAGTACGAATTTCCTCAATCTTTACTGCAGGCTCAAAGATGTCACCACTTGTTATATAAGGACGAGAGCGAAGATTTGCAGTTGGAAAATTGAAACTCTTAAATTTACCAGTTTTATTGGGGTGAGAAACCAAGTTTATTTGTGTGTGTTTTTTTAGGTATAGAGACTTATCACAAATTTAAGTGCGCTAAACCGTACCTAAAAGTTGGCGGTATCCTACACATGAGAGCAACTTTGGTAGATATAATGTAAGAGAACTGAGATCATTCCAACTAGGTAAGCGCGGATGCAAAAGTTGATATAGCTGGAAGAAGAATTGCCTAGTTCTTATTAAATGCCAGAATTCCTTCTGGCGCTATACGTACAAAGTCTGTATAAAAGACCACAATTCGTTCTGGCGCTACACCTACAAAGTCTGCATCCAGGGACTGTGAGATTTTTTGAAAATGTTTACTACCAGAGGAGAAGATTGATATGACAGATCCAAAAGTAACCGAGGAACCAATTTTAGAGGCAACTCTCGAAACGACGGCGATCGTCAAAAAAGAGATGCCCGACGCGACTGATGAGGCGATCGCAGAAACTGCGGCGCTGTTTGAAGCAATTAAAAAACGCGCGGCCGCCGAAGTGCAAGCAGCGGGCGAACTCACCCGCGAAGCTTATTTAAAAGCTGTGAATAAGGCCTCCGGGGCGATCGAAGAAAATAAGGATCTCGCCCACGAGAGAGTCACAGAAGCAGTCAGGCTGATTAAAAAAGAAGCTGACAAAAATTGGCTGGTGGTAGATGCGATTAAAACGCGGGCGCAAGCGCAGGTGCAAGAGGCCGGCGAAGTCAGTCGCGAAGCTTATTTGAAAGCAGTGCGACAAGCGCGAGAAGCGGTGGAACAAAATAAATTGATCGAACGCGATCGCATCGAACAAGCTGTTGACCACATTCACACGGAAGCTGAAAAGAATTGGCACGTTATTGTGAAGCAAATTGAGTCGATCGGCACTCGCTTGACGGATGCTGCTAAGTCTGCATGGACCGCGCTGACGGCGTTTTTTGACAAGTCTCACAGCGATCACGGGGATTCGTAGAAGGGCCAGCCGGGGGTTGTGAACTCCCAGCGGGTTGTTAGGGTAGTTAGCTTTGGAATTAATTCCAAAGCTAATGGCGATCGTGCGTGCATTTGCATTCAGCAGAAGTTTCAGGCATACTGCATAATTAAAAAGCTTTATTTTTAGTCCACAACCCCCAATTATGAGAAGTTACTACTGCGGCGAACTGCGAAGCAAACACATCGGAGAGACTGTCACCCTTTACGGCTGGGTGGATCGCCGCCGCGATCATGGCGGGGTGATTTTTCTGGATGTGCGCGATCGATCGGGTATCGTGCAAATTGTCAGCGATCCTGAACGCACCCCCGATTCCTATCACGGGGCTGAGGCTTTACGCAGCGAATACGTGGTTAAAATTACTGGGCGAGTCACCAGCCGCCCCGAAGAGTCCCTCAACCCGAAATTGCCTACGGGTGAGGTGGAAATTTATGCTGACGAAATTGAGTTGTTAAATGCGGTTCGCAAACAGTTACCGTTTCAGGTGGCGACGGCGGAAAATGAAAGCGTGCGGGAAGATTTGCGCCTGAAATATCGCTATTTGGACTTGCGGCGCGATCGTATGAGTCGCAATTTGCAGCTTCGCCACCAAGTTGTCAAAGCTATGCGCCGCCACCTGGAAGATGTGGGAGGTTTTATTGAAGTTGAAACACCGATTTTAACTCGATCGACTCCTGAAGGTGCGAGAGATTATTTAGTGCCCAGCCGCGTCAATTTGGGCGAATGGTACGCTTTGCCGCAGTCGCCACAATTGTTCAAACAATTGTTAATGGTTTCTGGTTTGGACAGATATTATCAAATTGCCCGCTGTTTCCGCGATGAAGATTTGCGCGCGGACAGACAGCCGGAATTCACACAATTAGACATGGAAATGAGTTTCATGTCTTTAGAAGAAATTCTCGAATTAAACGAAGGTTTAGTCTCCCAGATTTTCCAAAGTGTCAAAGGCGTAGAATTGCCTCGTCCTTTTCCGCGCTTGACTTACGCGGAAGCAATGGATCGCTACGGTAGCGACAAACCGGATACTCGCTTCGGTATGGAATTAGTCGATGTTTCCGATTTGATGAAAGATTCGGGATTTAAGGTATTTTCCGGGGCGGTTGCTGCAGGCGGAATTGTGAAAGTTTTGCCGATTCCGGGCGGGAATGATGCGATTTCTAATGTGCGGATTAAACCGGGCGGCGATTTGTTTAAGGAAGCCAGCGAAGCCGGTGCGAAGGGATTGGCTTACATTCGGGTGCGGGATAACGGCGAAATTGATACGATCGGCGCTATTAAGGATAATTTGACGGAAGCACAAAAACAGGAATTGCTCGATCGCACCGGCGCGCAACCAGGTCATTTGTTGTTATTCGCTGCGGCTGACGCGACAACAGTCAATAAGACTTTGGATAGATTGCGTTTGTTCGTGGGTAACGAATTGGGATTGATTGATAAAAACAAGATGAATCTGCTGTGGGTGACAGATTTCCCGATGTTTGAATGGAACGCTGACGAGAAGCGTTTGGAAGCATTGCATCACCCGTTTACTGCGCCGCATCCTGACGATATTAATGATTTGAAAACTGCGAGAGCTCAAGCTTACGACTTGGTGTTAAACGGCACAGAAGTGGGCGGTGGTTCTCTGCGGATTTATCAACGGGAAGTTCAGGAAAAGGTGTTTGAGGCGATCGGCTTATCGACTGAGGAAGCTTACAATAAGTTTGGCTTTTTGTTGGATGCGTTTGAGTATGGAACTCCGCCCCACGGAGGTATTGCTTACGGTTTGGATCGGTTGGTGATGCTGTTGGCTGGTGAGGAATCGATTCGCGATGTGATTGCGTTTCCGAAGACGCAGCAGGCGGGTTGTTTGCTGACGAATGCGCCGGCTGGGGTGGATGAGAAGCAGTTGAAGGAGTTGCAAGTGCGATCAACTTATACGCCCAAGTCATAAGTATGTAAAATACCTTGACAATTTAACTATTTGTAAATTCCTGACTTCTTAAAGAAGTCGGGAATCTGGGTAGTTCGAGTTTGGTGTCGTTGATGCAGAGGAGTTGGAGAGTTTGGTTGAGGTTGGTTTCGGTGAGTTGGGGAAACCAGGATTTGGGGAAGTTGGGCTAGGTTAAGGATTGGGTGTGGCTATGCCATAATGAATGAGAGAATGAAATCCACCATTAACCATGACAACCACCGTTGAACTTAACGAAGAATTGGTTAAAGAAGCCTTTCGCTTAACCAATTTCAAAACAGAAAAAGAATTGATTGACTTTGCTTTGCAAGAATTAATTCGCACCCGTAAAAAGCGGAACTTACTCGATTTAAGCGGACAAATTCAATTTTCGACTGACTACGACTACAAAGCTTTGCGGGAAAACCGAAATGTTTCTGATTGATACCTCAGTCTGGATCAGCGTTTTCCGCGACACGACAGGTGTAGTACGCCAATCCCTGGAAGCAATAATTAATGATGAAAGTATTTTTTTGAACCGATTTACTCAGATGGAACTTTTGCAAGGTTGCCGAGATGAACGGGAGTGGACACTATTAGAAACTTATCTCCAAGAACAAGACTACATCGAGTCTACGCCTAATACTTGGGTAGCGGCTGCTCGGATTTACTACGATTTGCAACGACAGGGGTTAACGGTTAGAAGTAGTATTGACTGCTGCATTGCCCAACTCGCGATCGAACACCAACTTATTCTAGTTCATAACGATCGCGATTTTGAAACTATTCAGAGGGTGCGATCGCTCAATTGCTTGCGCTTCCGGCCTGACAATTAATGAATATTGTTTGGAATCATAGTTAATTACTTTAATGGCTGGTTTTTCTGGCATGAATTTCGCTTCGGACTGCTTCTACTTCTTGGGTGATAGTTTCTAAAGAAAGCTTATCGGTTATAAATGACTCCAAAAGAGCTGTTAATTTACTGTTTAATACTTCTTTTTCAAGCTCTTGGCTTAACTGCAATTTTTCGGGATAGGGCAGTTGTTTGACTAGGGCTAAAATTTGCTCAAAGTTTAGGGAAAGTTGATAGTTGGCTAGAGTCATTGTTCGTTATGTTTAGGGCTTGTCGATATTTTATCTCAAATTTTTGGATTGAGGATGGCTTTAATAGTGCTCGACGCATGGGTGGCTAGAAACCGGGTTTTTTTCGAGAATACTGCGTTACAGCGACAGAACCGACTAAAAACCCGGTTTCTTTGGTTTGCGGGTAGTCAGAAACCGGGTTTTTTTTCGAGAATACTGCATCCCGACCTTTAACTAAAGTGAAAAACCCGGTTTCTTTGGTTTTGATGCGTAACTCCCGACTGTCATAACTTAGGACTCTAGATGAAGTCGTTTGAGCCAGTTTACGACAGTTTGAAGTAAATCGGGGTCATGGGGGAGAAGGTTTGCAGGGGTGGATGAGGTGTGTCGGTGATGAGACAGATAGTACCGTCGAAGCGGCTGAGGGCATTGAGGAATGTTGGGCTAAAACCTTGGGCGGCGGCGGATGTGGGGTCTTCGTAGAAAATGAGGATGGGGTGGAAAGTCCCAGTCTAGGAGTTGCCAGTAAAT
Source organism: Microcoleus sp. S13_C5 (assembly GCF_036700845.1). Taxonomy (NCBI): domain Bacteria; kingdom Bacillati; phylum Cyanobacteriota; class Cyanophyceae; order Oscillatoriales; family Microcoleaceae; genus Microcoleus; species Microcoleus sp. S13_C5. Next base: position 16,105 of record NZ_JAUBPR010000006.1, on the reverse strand, counting down.
TTTGAGTTCCGTGAGGGTGCGGGGTGTGCCTTCTGTGGATTTGGGGCAGTGGTGTTTTTTGATTAGTTGCAGGTAGATGTCGGCGGATTGGGGTCACGAAGTTTGCGTGTGAATTGCACAGGAATCACTTGAAACCGGTTTTTTAGGAAACTACTTGGTTCTAGTCCTTTATTCTAGTTGAAAAACACGGTTTCTGAGCGTATGGGTGCGATCGCAGATCCGAACACGTGCGTTAAGTGCTACATTATTTACAAATCTTTTTTGTAAAAGCAAAAGGCTGATCCAATGGACCAATCCAACCTTACCCGGCGACTGAAAGACTTGGAAGACAATATTAAACTAGATTCCGCTTTACTCAAAAACTACGAAGATGAGTTACGTTATGAAGATGATCCGCGTCGCAAGAGTAAATATAATCGAGCAATTGAGGAATTAAGGGAATCAGCGAATTGCCATCAGCAGGAATACGATCGACTGCATCAGCAGATAACTGGTGAACCAACTGTAAAAATGCAGAGCGTAGCTATCCAGTTACAACAGATGAACAACGGATTAGACCGATTATATGCTGGGCAGAAAGCTATTTATGGAAACATTAACCACCTGCGACAGGGATTACTAGCCCATTATGAGGCGGGTGAAAAAAATATTATTTCTGCAATCACAAATCAGTTGAATGAATCTCAAGTGACTACCATTTCTGCTTTGTTAGATGCAATAGAAGCTAACCAAGTGTCAGATGCAGAAATGCAGAAAATTTTACCGATTATCCAGGAGGGTTTAATTATATTACAACAACGCGGCGTTACTCTACCTGTTAGTCAGGAAGAGATCGCCGAAGTGATTAATGCACCTCAAATGGATTTTAAGCATAGATTAAAGGTTGCGGTGCCTATTATTCCTTTTATCTTGGACTATGAAGGTGAATTAGAACTAGGTACAGGGATAAATCTCAAAGAAGCTTTGAAACAATTTAGGGCGCGGCTTATAGGAGGGTAAATAGTGGAACCGCACCATCAACGTAAGCAGGATTTAGAAGAAAATATAAAAGCGGAATTAACACTACTGAAGGAATTAGAAGAGGATTTGCGTTTGGCTGAAGACCCCAAGCAAAAAAGAAAATTCAAAAAGGAAATCAAGGAAGTAAAAAGTAGGATTACTGATCATGAAAACGAATCATCTTCCCTAGAGCCAAGTCCACAAGAGCAAGCTTCTCTTGTTAGCGCAATGACAAATATTACTTTCAAAGAATTGGATCTAGTAACACTGGGAATTATTTGTATGCCTATACCTTCTGAGCCTAACTTCTTCGTTCTTCCCCCAGTAGAAAAAATGTTGAAGAATCAACTTAATAGAGATGCTCAATCAAGACTCATGACAGGAGTAATCCAAGCCAGGATGGTTAGCAGTTTTGTCGAGTACATGGTTAATCTAATACCTGACTTTCCAGAAAAGCTAAAAGCAGGATTTGTAAGGGAGTATCAAAGACTCCGAGCAACAGGATTAGAGGGAAATGAGCTATTTAATGCCTTACATACATTTTCTTGCAATGGTAGCTCAGACTACGATCTAAAAGCAGCAGGCTTAGCAGTTCTTTACTATCTTTTTGAAAAGTGCGAGGTGTTTGAAAGATGACTCTATCTACAGAGACAGCTTCTAGCTATAACTACTCAAGGATTTTACCGACAAAACACATCTCTACCGGTAAATCGCTGTTGGGGGTAGGTGCTAAAATAATAGAACACTTGCACGATCCACGTACAGTCTCGTCACTTTGGAGTGCTGTTTCGACAATACCGGAAGTCGCAACCTTTGAACGGTTTGTTTTGACTCTGGATATCCTATACGCTATTGGAGCAATTGAAATGGATGCAGGAATACTTCGTAGGAGTCGTCGATGATTCGTGCTATTCGTTGTAATCATACTTCATTTAAAACTGTCGAGTTTAGGCCCGGCTTTAATGTAGTATTGGCCGATCGTACAGAAGAGTCTGGGAGCAAAGACTCTCGTAATGGTTTAGGTAAATCAACTCTAATTGAAATAATTCACTTTTGCTTAGGCTCTACATTACAAAAAGCTAAAGGACTGGATTCTAGAAATTTACGAGGTTGGGCATTTAGCCTAGAGTTGACACTTTCTGATCAAGTTATTACAGTAACTAGAAATACTGCTGACAAGTCAAAGGTAGTAATTGAAGGAGATACTACTTCCTGGCCAATTCAGCCAAAAGAAAAAGAAGGGCAAAGAGTTCTGAGCCTGATACAATGGAAGGCAATACTAGGAAACCTTTGGTTTGGTTTGCCAAGTGATAATAATGAAGATAAAAAATTCCAACCTACGTTTAGAGGTCTAATTTCTTATTTTATCCGCCGTGGACGAGACGCCTTTTCTACTCCCTTTGAACATCACAGAAAGCAGTTTGATTGGGAGAAGCAAGTTAATAATGCTTTTTTACTAGGTTTGGCTTGGGAAGATGCGAGAGATTTACAACTTTTAAAAGATCAAAAAAAATTACTAGATGATATAAAAAAACTCAAAAAAGACACAGATACAGGAGTTGCAATTGGCATATTTGGTTCTCTAGGTGAACTCGAAGCTTTAAAAGTTCAAGTCGAGTCACAGTTACGCGAGAGAAAACAAACCTTAAGTAATTTTCGCGTAGCTTCTCAATACCACGAACTAGAGGCTAATGCTAATCGGTTGACTGCGGAAATTCATGAAGCCACTAATAATAATATTGCCAATAAAAAAATATTAGAATTTTATCAATCTAGCCTGGAAGCAGAAAATGAACCCTCCCCAGATGATGTAACTCATATATACGAAAGTGTCGGTATTGAACTCCCGGGTTTGGTAGTTAGAAGATTGGAAGAAGTAGAAATCTTTCATCGTAGACTTATCGAAAATCGTCGCGATTTTCTATCGACTGAAATTGAGCGTCTCAGGAGAGATGTATCATCTAGAGAACTTCTCATACGTGAAAAAACCGAACAACGTGCTTCTTTATTGGAAGTGCTACAAACACATGGTGCTTTAGAAGAGTACACAAGACTCCAAGAACTTTATCTAGAAATTGTATCTAATCTAAATGAAATTAATAAACGCATAGAAGAATTAAATAAGTTTGAAGAAGGAAAAAGTGCTTTAAAGATTGAAAAAGAACGCTTACTACAACGCGCACGTCGTGACTATCAAGAACGACGTGTTCAAGCAGAAAAAGCTAGAGATCTATTCAATACAAACTCTCGGTTTCTTTACGATGCCCCAGGAAGGTTAATTATTAATGTAGGCGACAATGGTTTTCAGTTCAATGTAGAGATTAGCCGTGATGGCAGCGAAGGTATCGATAACATGAAAATATTTTGTTATGACTTAATGCTGGCACAGCTTTGGTCTGAACGCGATCCTTCACCACGTATATTAATTCATGACAGTACCATTTTTGATGGTGTTGATGAGAGACAAGTGAGATTTGCTCTTGAATTGGCCGATAGAGAATCTAGAAAATGTGGCTTTCAATATATCTGTACTTTAAATTCAGATAGGGTTCCATACTCCGAGTTTGCAAAAGATTTTAATTTTGATTCTTTTGTAAGACTTAGACTGACAGACGAAAGTGATGAGAGTGGACTACTAGGCATTCCCTTTTAGAGATATTCTTTGGCTCTTCTACAAATATTTTGATCCGGTTTTGTTTTTCCTCTAACCCGAAACCCGATCCAAAGGGTCAAATTCAGCAACCTGTTTTTGACTAAGAGAGGTAATTGCTAAGACTAAAACACTTAACGTAAGGCCTAAAATCGCATAATTCGGTAGTGAAAAAATAGTTACTTTAAACAAATAAGGCAATTCCCCCCCCTTCCAGTTCCACCGCTTTCCTAGAAACACCAACAGCCCGCCATGAATCACAGCGGTTTGCACCATGACACAGCCCGCCGCCAATAACCAAACCGACATTCTTTGCCTAGAGAAGGCACAATTTTTAATCTGAAAACATAAATCATTCAGCAAAAAAACCACCGCCGGTGCTAACATCACAGAACTGGTGGGCTGAGAATAGTTGATAGCAATACTCAAAGTGGAAATTAGCACCATTTCAGATAAGTCAACTTTTTTTGACCAAGCATTGCGAGATTGTTTTTTGTAAAAATACCAACTCACTAAACCAACTAGCACCAGAATAATCAAGTCAGAAAATAGCTTCGCCACGAAGGGACTATCGGGGAAAAATCTCGGTCCCATAACCCTTAAATCAAGGCGACTCATAGAAATATAAGCATTATTCGATGGATCATTGAGCCAGAGTGGAAATCCACGAGTCGCATCCTGTATAAATCCTGTTAAGGAATTGCCGGTTACAGCTAGACCTATAACTGCCAAAAAAGTTACCGTCACTAGAGACATAAAAACTAGCTGAAACCGTCTTTTGATTAAAAAATAAGGAATAAACAATATAACTAAAGTTGGTTTAAAAAGGGCAATTCCTAATAAAACTCCTGCAATTACCTCCTGATTCTTTCTAGCATATATAAACATCCATAACAGCAGAACGGCAATAAAACTTGCCACATTGCCCACTTGAAGATCGAAGACAAAACCGTAGAGGAATGCAACTGATATACTACAAATAGCCCTAAAAGCTCGTGAGTGCGACACCAACAAGATATTCGCTCCCCATAAAACACAACCTGTGGCAATAAGATGCAGCCAAGTCCAGATTGTGAATGCAGTCTTCATGGGGAAATAGCCCAAAAACCACAGCGGAGGAATGATATTAGGTGGATAAACAAAAGATGGAATAAACCCACACACTTTTGTGATGCTACAGAAACCGAGGTTAAACACCCCGACATTAAAGGGACTCAAATGCTGATGGGTTAATCTACTCGCTACATAAAACCACTTAAAATCCCAGTAAGGCGGATCGGGCCGATTAGTCAGATTGTAAACCAACCAACCGGTATAACAGAGAAATCGGGTGAGAACTAATACAATAACTGCTTGCAAAATAAAGTTAACGATAGGTTGACGAAAAAACTGAGTCAACCTTTCGATAGAAGGATCTTTTAAAAATAAAGAATCTTGCCATGCTGCTTTTTCGCTATCTAATCGCCAATTAAGTTTGAGAAACGAAGCGACTGTAATTATAATAATCACATTCCACCATCCAAAAGTAATCATAGGAAATAATTTTAATAAGTTTCCTGTTTGATGATATCACAACCAGAGATTATCAAATAAAAATCAGGTTTGAACCTAGGATATTGAATTTTGTTCCCGGTTTATGCCTCTATTCTCTCTCTTTTCTCTGCGCCCTCTGCGGTTAGAAAAAAAATCTTATTTACAAACAAAATAGGATTGCTATCTAAAAGCCCGATCGCACTTTTGTCCCTTATAACCCTGTTCACCCCCAAACATATGCGTTAACCTAGTTGACTACAGCTTGTACCGCACTCCCCAACTAAATTCATGCTTCCCCGCATCAAAGAATTAGCCGCCACCCTAGCACCCCGCTTAATCGAAATTCGCCGCCACATCCACTCCCACCCCGAACTCAGCGGTCAAGAATATCAAACCGCCGCCTACGTAGCCGGAGTTCTGGCTTCCAGCGGAGTCCGCGCGATCGAAGGAATCGGCAAAACAGGAGTGCTCGGCGAACTCAAAGGCCACAGCAGCGAGTCCCGCTGGCTGGCAATTCGCACCGATATGGACGCTTTGCCGATTCAAGAACGCACTAACTTAGAATTTGCCTCCCGCAACGAGGGAGTCATGCACGCCTGCGGCCACGACATCCACACCACGGTCGGTTTGGGCGCAGCAATGATATTGTCTCAGCTAGGGGAAAAATTGCCCGGTCACGTCCGCTTCTTGTTTCAGCCTGCAGAAGAGATTGCCCAAGGTGCTCAATGGATGATTAAAGACGGGGCGATGCAAGATGTTGACGGCATCCTCGGAGTGCACGTTTTCCCGACGATTCCCGGCGGTTGCATCGGTATCCGCCACGGGGCCCTGACGGCGGCGGCAGATGACATAGAATTGATTGTGATGGGCGAATCCGGCCACGGTGCGCGTCCCCACGAGGCGATCGACGCAATTTGGATTGCTTCTCAGATAATTACCACTTTGCAGCAGGCAATTAGCCGCACGCAAAATCCTTTGAGGCCGCTGGTTTTGACGATCGGGCAAATTAACGGCGGACGAGCGCCGAACGTGATTGCCGATCGAGTAAAATTATTGGGAACCGTGCGATCGCTCCATCCGGAAACCCACGAAAACCTGCCGGCTTGGATCGAACAAATTGTTTCTAGCGTTTGCGGGACTTACGGCGCTAAGTACGAACTCACCTACAAGCGCGGCGTGCCCGGAGTCCAAAACGACCCAAAACTCACCCAATTAGTCGAAACTGCGGCTTTAGAAGCTTTAGGTCGATCGCGCGTCCAGATTTTACCAGAACCATCCCTCGGGGCGGAAGATTTTTCGATGTACTTAGAACACGCACCGGGAACCATGTTTCGCTTAGGAGTGGGACTGACTGACAAACCGAACTATCCCCTCCATCACCCGCAATTTGAGGTCGATGAATCTGCGATCGTCACCGGCGCTGTCACCTTGGCCTATGCCGCCTACCAATATTGGAAACAGCATCCCGGTTCACACTAATAGTCTTCGACGTATGGGTGGTCAGCTAACTAACCGTAGGCTGCTTAGCGGGAAAATTGTTTTGTCTCTGGTAATAACATTCAGCCCTGACCCACCCTACAATAACTACAAAAACTAATTTAGAAAATTTTATGAACCTAGATTTCGATCGATTCTGCGACGCCTGCAACCCCAGTCACTCCCTGATGTTGGGCAATGCCGAAGATCAGCGCTACTACATTGATTTTGCTGAGGTGCGCGGCGGAAAAGTTATTAACATACTCAAACGGACAATTACCCGTCTGGCACGAGATAAACCGACTTGCCAATTGTTTACCGGACATATTGGTTGTGGCAAGTCTACTGAATTGTCGCGGCTGGAAAAAGAGTTGACAGATGAGGGGTTTCATGTAGTTTACTTCGAGTCAACACAAGACCTCGATGAAATGGATCTCGATTTGACAGATATCATGTTAGCGATCGCCCGGCGAGTCACCCAAAGTTTGGAAGAGGGCAAAATTTCCTTGCAGCCCCAGCGTTTTAAAGAATTCTTAAAAAATAGTTGGGATTTTTTACAAACCCCTGTGACCTTAGAAGCTGAAGGAGAACTTTTTGGTAGCAAATATAAGGGCAATACAGACGGAAATCTGGAAGTCTCTCTGCCTTTAGGCATCGCCAAAATAACTGCCAAAACCAAAAGCAATCCCGACTTGCGATCTAAACTGAGACAGTACATGGAACCGCAAGCTAATAAAATGTTAGAACTGATTAATCAAGAAATTATTGATGTAGCAATTAATCAGCTAAAGCAGCGGGGTAAAAAAGGATTGGTGGTGATAGTTGACAACTTAGACAGGATAGTTTCTCGACCCAATGCAGCGGGGCGACTGTTGCCAGAATATATCTTTATTGACCGGGGCGATCAGTTGCGGCAACTGAATTGCCATTTAGTTTATACCCTGCCGCTGGGATTGATTTTTGGCAATGAAAGTGAAATTTTGAAAAATCGATTGGGAGGGGGAGTTGACCCGAAAGTTTTGCCGATGGTACCAGTAAAGAATAGAGACGGCAGCGAATGTGTTGAGGGGATGAATTTGCTGCGGCGCATGGTGATGTCGCGGGCTTTCCCTGATGTGTCGCCAGAGAAATATATTACATTAATTACCGAAGTTTTTGACAGTCCTGAAACTTTAGATGAATTGTGCCGAGTCAGCGGAGGTCATCTGCGAAACTTGATGGGGATGCTGTTTGGTTGCTTGCAGCAAGATGACCCTCCTATTTCGCAAAATGTGTTGAAATCAGTGATTCGCAGTTCCCGCGACACTCTGATTCGCGGCATTGATAATGATGAGTGGGAGTTACTGTTTAAGGTGGTGAAAGAACAAAGCATTAACGGAGATAAAGAATACCAAGATTTGCTGCGAAACCTGTGGGTTTTTGAATATGCAGACCCTCAAGGAAATTGGTTTGCTTTGAATCCGCTGTTGATGGAAACTGACAAATTTAAGCTGTGGCAGCAGCAAAATTCGTGAGATTATGATAAACTCAAATCTAGCAGAAGATATTGCCTCAGAAAATGAGCGATCGCTCTCTACTTTGGTACGGACGATCGCCCGATTTCAAAGAAAGTTTTCTTTAACTATAGTGCGCTGCAATTATGCTAGCTTGCGTTCTGCTATGCTGGAAAAGCTGCGCGATCGCTCGACTGTTGAATATCAAGAATTAGCCCTCGAACCTGCGACTAAAACACTTTATCAAACCATTCTCAATGCCGTCCAAGAGCAACCGCCGAAAGCTTTGATAGTTGTTGGTATAGAATCGGTGGTGGCGATTGATGACCTGTTAGCGGGGGCTAATAGAGCGCGAGACCAATTCAAACAAGATTTTGCTTTTCCGTTAATATTATGGGTGACGGATACTGTACTGTCTAAATTCAGTCGATCGGCTAACGATCTGAAGTCTTGGGCTCCTCCTCCCATTCAGTTTACCATGCCGCCCGATGATTTGATGAATTTGTTGCAACACCAAGCAAGTCAAGCTTTTGCTGATGTTGAGAATTTCAAATTAGATGACTGTGAAGTTGAGTCGCTGAAGCATGACCTGCTAAATGCAGCATTAGACCAGGAATTACAAGCTAGTTGGCAATTTATTCGCGGTTTAGTTGAATTTAAGACAAATCAAATAGATTCATCACTCGAACATTATCAGCAAAGTTTGACATTTTGGCAGCAAAATCACCAGTTAGAAAGACATGGAATTGTCTGCCAGAAAATTGGTCAAGCTTACAACCGCAAAGCTGAATTACAGCGGGCAGGAAATCACAATTATTGGCAAGAAGCTAGAAAGTATTTACAGCAATCTCTGGAGAGTTTTGAGCAAGCACAGCGACATGATTTAGCTGCGAAATGTATTAGCCAACTCTGCGAAGTGCTGCGACTTTTACAAGCTTGGGAAGAGTTAGAAAATTTAGCTAAAAAAGCCTTAGAAATTCACGAAAATTACGGCACTCCGAGTCAAGTAGCTGAAGATTACGGCTTTTTGGCTGAGGTGGCGCTGCAACAATCTCAGTGGGAAAAAGCTTGCGAATCGGCTAAATTAGCATTGTCGGTTTTGGAACAAGCAGGAATAAATAAAAAAGAGACTGGTTTGTATCTGCTACTTTTGGCAAAAGGGCAGCGAAATCTTATCCCCTGTTCGACAGTTAACCCCCCGCAGCCCGCCCTTGCTAAGGGGGGGAGTCAGTCAGTTTTTTCCCCTCTTGAGATTATAGAAACTTTAACACAAGGGAAACTAATTACCCAGCCTCAAGATGATGTGCAGCTTTATGTGAGGATTTTAGAAGAGTTGAGAACTCTGTATTTTGAGCAAGGCGAATATTTAAAAGCCTTTGATATCAAACTCGAACAACAAGCAGTTAAAAGCAAATATGGGTTGCAAGCTTTTATTGGTGCCAGCCGCTTGCAGTCGCCGCAACAAATAATTGACATCGGTTTAGAATCCGGTAAGTCAAAAGCTAAAATTGTTGAGGAAATTGAAGCAGCTTCCGGGCGATCGCGCGATATTAAAGAGATAAGTAAACGGATACGTACACCTGCTTGCAAGCTGACGATCGTTCACGGACAATCTGGGGTAGGAAAAAGTTCGATAATTCAGGCATGGTTAGTTCCGGCACTGCAACTGACAACTTTTGAAGCGCGGGACGTATTGCCTATTTTATTGCAATCATATCATGATTGGGTGAGGGATTGCGGTGAGTGTTTGAAAGCAGGAATTGAACAATTAAAAGCTGTGAATTTGTCAGAGGCTATCGACACCCCAACAGCTATTTTAAAACAGTTGCAACTGAATCAAGACCGTAATTTATTAACTGTATTAATCTTTGACCAGTTTGAGGAATTTTTCTTTGCTTATCGAGATCCCAATGGTAGGCGAGAGTTATATGATTTTCTGGCTGAATGTTTAAATCGGATTAGCGACCTCAAAATTATCCTGTCGCTGCGGGAAGATTATCTTTTCTACTTGTTAGAGTTCAATCGCGCCACCAATTTATCAATAATTGATAACGACATTCTCACGAAAAAACTCTGCTATTACTTGGGAAATTTCTCCATTTCAGATGCGAAAGCTATTGTTCAAACATTAACAAAAGGCTCTCAATTTTACTTGGACGATGATTTGGCAAACGCACTGATAGCAGATTTAGCAGGTGAAGTGGGAGAAGTACGGCCGATCGAACTTCAAGTCGTGGGAATGCAACTGGAAAAAAAGCAGATTACTCGACTGAGTGAATATCAGCAACTTGGCAGTCAGGCTAAGGTCAAACTGGTTGAGGAATTTTTAGCAGAAGTTATCGACGACTGTGGCAAGGAGAATAAAGACATTGCCGAACTTGTCTTGTATTTGCTGACGGATGAAAACAACACTCGTCCTCAGAAAACTTTGGTTGAATTAGCAGCAGATTTAGGAAGCGAGGCAGAAAAATTCAAGTTAGTTTTAGAGATTGTCGTTAAATCGGGATTGGTGTTAGAAGTGCCAGCAACTCCGATTGAACGTTACCAAATTGTCCACGATTATTTAGTGCCTTTTATCCGCAAACAGCGCGGTGCGGAATTACTAGAATTACGCCAAAAGCTCAAGCAGACTGAAACTGAAAAGCAGATATTAGCAGAGGCGCGGCAGAAAGCAGAACAGTTGTTAGCAACAGCACAAAAATTGACTGAATTAGAGCGATTGGCAAGTGATGCTTTGAGACAGTTTGAGTCTAGCAATAATAAAATAGAGGCTTTAATCTCAGCCGTAAATACTGGAAAAGAACTTAAAGCTACAGTCAAAGACGTTCGTTCTCTCACAGATTACCCGATATCTACTCCCCAAATTGCTCTAAGTCAGATTCTCGACAACATCCGAGAAAAAAATCGGTTTAAAGGACATCAAAGTGCGGTATGGAGTGTCAGTTTTAGTCCCGACGGCAAATACATCGCTACGGCATCATCGGACAATACAGCCCGGTTGTGGGATTTAACAGGCAAGTTGATACAAGAATTTAAAGGACATCAAGATAGAGTAGGGAGTGTCAGTTTTAGTCCCGACGGCAAATACATCGCTACGGCATCATCGGACAATACAGCCCGGTTGTGGGATTTAACAGGCAAGTTGATACAAGAATTTAAAGGACA
>NZ_JAUBPR010000006.1:0-4689 GCF_036700845.1 Microcoleus sp. S13_C5 | reverse complement strand
GGCATCATCGGACAATACAGCCCGGTTGTGGGATTTAACAGGCAAGTTGATACAAGAATTTAAAGGACATCAAGATACAGTATGGAGTGTCAGTTTTAGTCCCGACGGCAAATACATCGCTACGGCATCATCGGACAAAACAGCAAGGTTGTGGCGAATTAAAAGTTTAGATGAGATGCTGGTGCAAGGTTGCGATTGGCTGCACGACTATTTGCAGAATAATGCTGAGGAAAGCGATAAACACGTTTGCGATGAGATTAGTGCTCAGAAAAAATGATTAGCCAATCAGTCGGTAGGTGCAAATAAACCTGACCGTGTAACAGAATGTAAAGCGATTGCAACTTTTGCGATTCCTGCGTTTGATATCAAATCCGGTAGCATCGGAATTAATATTACCCACAGCCAGGACACCGGCAGTGCCTTTCGTCGTGTCAACTTAAGCTTTTTGTCCGCCAGTCCTCCCGCCCACCCGGCAGTCCGCCAGGGAATGAATTCCCTGTCTAATAGCGAAAGTCCTCTCAAAGAGGACTGAATAATTCATTAGTCCTCTTTTAGAGGACTTTCGCTTTGAGGCAGGGGTTTCAACCCCTGTCGGACTATCGGTTTAACGAACCAAACCACCTTATCTTCCGCAATTCCCCTATAGCAGCGGCCAAATGTGCTAACGTACAATCAAAAATCCCCCATTTTCAACTATCGCGAGACAGATAACCGTGTTCGCTCAAGCACCTCCAACTCCCAATTACAAATGGTTTAGCTGCATTTCTAGGACTGTTTTCACCGCATTGTGCCTGTTGCCTCTTTTCAGCGCTGCGGGATACGCCCAAACTCCACAAAATAGACCCATCAAAATCGGCGTAGTGCAGCGGTTTGGCACGAAAGCAACCGACAAACTAACACTGAAAGCATTACCGGGCGACAGCTTAACATTGAGTTACAAAACTCCTCAAGGCATAGAAACCAAAACGGCTGCTAGCGTCAAGTTAGAAATAGCCCCGAAACCGCTGGAATCGCCCTTAGTAGAAGAACGAGTTGTTCTGAGCTCCCACCGCAGTTTCGAGAGTGCAGAAGATAGCGCCAATCAGTGGCGTGCCCAGGGAATTGATGTAGAAATTGCTCAACCTTTTCGCTGGCAAGTTTGGGCGAAAAGAGATACTTACAACTCTCCTTTGGTGCGGCGCTGGCTGTTGCAAAGTTTGCAAGCTCAAGGGAACACAACAGCTTTTTTGGATTCCAAAGTTTTTAAACAAGTACCCCAGGCATTTTGGGTTTTAAACGGCTTTCGTTTCAACCGCAATGAGTTGGATGTGACGGCCGGGAAAAATGTGATTGAGGTATTGCAACAAACCACCCAAGAGGCGACAGCTACTGAACCAGAAAAAGCAATTCAAGAAACTCACCGTTATGGCGGCAGTTTGCACCTGCAAAAAAATGCTTACGGCACTTATACTTTGGTAAATAAAGTGCTGACGGAAACTTATTTGCGGGGTGTTGTTCCTCACGAAATTGGGGCTTTTTCGCCTTACGCTGCGATTGTCGCTCAAACTATTTTAGCGAGAACCTACGCCCTGAGAAATTTGCGCCGATTTGCTGTGGATAATTATGAGTTGTGCGCTGATGTTAACTGCCAAGTTTATAAGGGTTTGACCGAGGTTTACCCGCAAAGTGATAAGGCGATCGCCCAAACGAGCGGTTTGGTGCTAACTTATCAAAATCAGCTAGTAGACGCGCTCTATTCCGCGTCTAGCGGCGGCGTGACAGCGACTTTTGGGGATGTGTGGCAGGGCGCGGAACGTCCATATTTGCGATCGATCGTCGATTCGCCTAATAATATTTGGGATTTGTCCAAGCAGAGTTTGTCTGACGAAAACAATTTCCGCCGCTTTATCAGTTTGAAAAAAGGGTTTAATGAGGAAAAAGAAGACACGTTTCGGTGGCACCAACCAGCTTCTTTGACAGCGATTGGTGGATTCCTCAAACAGTATCTTCAGAAGAAACAGCACCCGCTGTCTAATTTTAAAACTGTCACTCAGGTGGAAGTGGTGGAAAGGTCGCCCGCAGGTCGAGTTTTGAAAATGAAGGTTCAAACTGACTTGGGCCCCATCGATATCGACAAAGACGAGATTCGCAATGCTTTTTACCCGCCGATCAGCACGCTTTTTTACCTAGAACCAATTTACAATCCCGACAAAACTCTCAACGGTTATGCTTTTGTCGGAGGCGGTTTCGGACACGGGGTGGGAATGAGTCAGACTGGTTCTTACAATTTGGCTAATTTGGGCTGGAACGGATCTCAAATTCTGGGCTTTTATTTTCCCGGCGCTCAAGTTGTGCCGCTCAGCGATAATATTACGTTTTGGCGCGAATAGTCGATCGGAGTCGGCCTAAGACTCGGCGATTTAAATCATCGCCACTACACAAACTTTCGTCGGCGCAACGCGAGACTAAATATTAGCCGTAAAACTTTTAGATTTTAGACTTGGGATTCTAGATTGGTTTCACAGTTAATCTAAAATCTGCCATCTAAAATCTAAAATTTATTGGTCAGCTATCTGCTCCAACAGCTATGAATTCATAGCTGGGAGTGACAGACTGCTGGCGGCTTTGTTGCAATGTTAGACACAGAAACCCGGTTTCTTAATATAATTGCGCTATTTCAGCTTAATTCTGGAAACGAGAAACCGGGTTTCTTAGGGTATCACGCAGAGCGTCCTTTCTTAGTAGAGCGCTTCTTCTTGGTGAGTTTCGATCGTACAGTCAGACTTGGGATAGGCTACGCAAGTGAGGACAAATCCGGCCTCGATTTGGTCGTCGTCCAAGAAAGATTGGTCGGATTGGTCAACTTCGCCTTTGGTGATTTTGCCGGCGCAGGTGGAGCAAGCTCCAGCGCGGCAAGAGTAGGGGAGGTCGAGTCCTGCTTCTTCAGCAGCATCAAGAATGTAAGTATCGTCATCAACGTCAATGGTCTGGTTTATTCCTTCGGCTTCGCTGATGAGGGTAACTTTGTAAGTTGCCATGCACTAAATCCTCTCAAAAATTCAACAAGATTGATAATTTTTCCTAATACAAACTTCAACGCTCTATTAGCTTTGAGGTTAGGTCTTAGGTTCGTTCCCTCTATGATAGTAGGGGATAGAAGGGAGGTTGACACACTTATTTACAAAACATTTGAATGGGATTAGTTATAACTTTTTCTAATTTCATCTTGATTACTTATACCTATCTTGGGTTCAGCCTTGTGATACTGTTGCCGCAAGACTTGCGCTAAATAATCCGGTTTCCACGAAAAATCCTGTTTTGAGCCCTACAGCACAAAAACCCTGTTGTTGGTATGCGGTGTGTCGATCGAGTTTCAGCAAAACTTGCTGCAAGGCAAGTCCCTGCAGGCGGTGAAATGTATAGTGAGATCGCATCAAGACTTGGGTGTTGAAGGCTCGATCGAATAAATCGCACCACAACCACAGCTTACAATCGGGGCGGTAGAACCCTAAACCCCTGCAGCGCAAGTCTGTAACTATCTAAATTCTTAAATCTCAAATCCCATGACTAATATTGATACTCGCTTTGGTTTTTCGGTTAATTCTCCAATTCGCGTGGGGATTGTGGGTACTGGTTTTGCCGCTAAGTTGAGGGCCGAGACAATTCAAGCTGATGGGCGATCGCACTTGGTAGCGGTTGCTGGCCACAGCCCGGAGAAAACCGCAGCATTTTGTCAAGGGTTCGGGGCAGAAGCTGCCGTTTCTTGGCGCAAGCTGGTAGAAAGAGACGATTTAGATTTGGTGATTGTCTGTACGGTGAACCGGGATCACGGGGCGATCGTCCTGGCCGCCCTAGAAAATAACAAGCACCTTGTGGTGGAATATCCTCTATCTTTAGACGTACCTGAAGCAGAAAGGGCGATCGAACTTGCCACCCAAAAGCAAAAACTCCTCCACATCGAACACATCGAACTGTTAGGCGGTTTGCACCAAGCAATCAAAGAATCTTTGCCATTAATCGGTAAAGTTTTTTACGCCCGCTACCTTACTATTACTCCTCAACATCCAGCCCCGCAGCGGTGGACTTATCAACATTCCCTCTTTGGCTTTCCGTTAGTTGGTGCAATTTCGCGACTGCACCGATTTACCGATTTGTTCGGGGAAGTAACAACAGTTAACTGTCAAGCTCAATTTTGGGACAGTCAGCCGGATTTCTACAAAGCTTGTTTGTGCAACGCACAGTTGCGCTTTGCCAATGGCCTTGTCGCTGAAGCTGTTTATGGAAAAGGAGAGACTTTTTGGCAGTCGGAAAACATTTTTACCATCTACGGAGAAGCAGGAACGCTGGTGTTTACTCCTGAATCCGGTCAATTAATTCAGGGAGAAAATCGGCACAACATCAAAGTAGGGACGCGGCGCGGTTTGTTTGCCAAAGACACCGATATGGTGTTGGAATATTTGTCAAAGGGTACGCCTTTGTACGTGAATAATGCTAGTAGCTTGTACGCTTTGAAAGTGGGCGATGCTGCGAGGCGATCGAGCGAAATAAAGCAAAATGTAGCACTTAGCAATTCGTAAAAACATCGATCGCTAGTATTATGCCACAATTCACTCTTTAAACTGTGGCATTGTACCCCACATTCCGCAGATATTCAAGCAGAAGGAAAGGAAGGTAGATTCGGAAACACAAAACTCCCAAACGATTGCCGTG
>NZ_JAUBPR010000155.1:0-12979 GCF_036700845.1 Microcoleus sp. S13_C5 | reverse complement strand
TTTGATAATTTTCGAGAACGGGTATTAGCTTGCTTCTCTAATTAGATAAAAATATCACCGTAAGTTCTGGAGAACCGGATTTCTTCTTGCGCCAAACCTTAATAACCGTGCTGTTAAAGTCCTACCACTTCCTGGTGGTTGGAAAAAAACTGTGGAGGAATTCACGAAGAAGTATGCGTCTGAAATGCGACAATTACCACAAAGAATGATGGTTTTACTCATTGATTTCGATGATAATGAAAATCGGTTGAGTTATGTAGAAAGTCATATTCCAGATGATCTAAAAGCAAGAGTATTTGTGCTGGGAGTGCTATCTGAACCAGAGAATCTAAGGGCAGACATCAACAAGAATTTTGAGCAGATTGGAGAAGCTCTTGCAAAAGATTGTTCTGACAACTCAAATGAGTTATGGGGACATAATCTTCTCAAACACAACAAAGGAGAATTAGATCGTATAGCTTCATCTGTAAAACCATTTCTATTTAAATAAAGAGACCCAAAACTCGCGCACGCTACTTGAATGTCAGGTGCGCGACGGCCAATAATTTAGCGGAGTGTGGCTCACTCAAAAGTGGCGCACCCTAATGACTACTGACCGAATTCTGCTTGCAAAATATCGTCATTATCATCGGCGATCGTGGCGACAATAGTAATAACCCTAGAAATTTCCCCGGCCGAGATTTCCGCCATCGTCCGAGTCGATACTACGGCAACTTGATTATCAACAATGGCAAAATGAGATTCTAAAGTAGACAGCCAATTCATTTCGAGAATTTTCCGCATTAATTGAGCTTCATTCTTCGCTGGCAACTGCAGTACAAAAGCCCAAACAGCCAAAGTATCATCTTCGGTTTCGCCCGTAAGTTGCACGAACACTTCGACACTGCCGTACTTGAACTTCCAAAGATGTCCGCCAGCTTCACTTTGACCAACCATCACTTTTTGGTCTACAGCCATGCTGGCGATGACAGTTTCAATTTCTTCTGCATAGGTGACGGCTGTGGCTTTTTCGACCTGCTCGGAGGCGATCGCGCTTTCACTCGATAGGCTTTCTGCGGAAGCTGTTTGTATGTTCGGCTCGCTGGTAGTCATAATTATATTTAGATGGAAAACTATTCCAATAATCAGTTTACTTGCTAAAGCTTAAAATTATGACTTTAAATAACTGGTTCCGAAGCTATGCCTGGGAACCAGTATATCTAGCTTGTTTGCGGAGGCAGACGCAAGTTTGACTTGCAGAGCGGTTTCAACCAGGTTCGCGATCGTATTTAAGCCTTGGGCTTAGTCGCCGCCGGCTTCTTCTCAATGGTATTCAAGCCGTTGA
Source organism: Microcoleus sp. S13_C5 (assembly GCF_036700845.1). Classification (NCBI taxonomy): domain Bacteria; kingdom Bacillati; phylum Cyanobacteriota; class Cyanophyceae; order Oscillatoriales; family Microcoleaceae; genus Microcoleus; species Microcoleus sp. S13_C5. The sequence goes on along the minus strand of NZ_JAUBPR010000155.1, from coordinate 11,655 downwards.
GGAACATGGGCACCAATTTCTCCATAAATGCCTGCGGGTCGCGGTTCCAGGCGCGCTGAGCTACATCGACTCTGGTCATTTGCAGGTCGGGGGCCAGCAGGCTTGCGGGCAAGCGTTCCATCAGGTATTGCGGGCGTTCCCACATCGGCATGGTGTTGGCAATATCCACTAGGCGGGTGACGCGGCGGAGTTCTGCCCCCAGCATGATATCCATTCCCGATTCAAAAGCTGCTTGTTCGATCGCCACATACTTGCGCTTTGCCTGTTCCACCTTCTGGCGGTGTTCCGGGCTTTTGGCAGCTATAGAGCCGAGCCATCGGTTGCCCCAGCGGACGTGACCAGCTTCTTCGGGAAAAATCTTTTCGATTGTTTCGCGGATTTTGACGTTTTCTGCGGTTTGGGGAGCCTGTTTGAGGGCGTGGATGTGGGCGGAGAAATACTCGCAGCCCCGCTTCTCGGTGACGTTAATCGCGGCTAAGGAAGAAATTACAAAGTCTTCGCGGTCTTTGGTAGGGTCTTGTTGCTCGCTGTCATACAACCTTTCAAATTCGTCAATGTAGGAGACTCCCGGCGGCGTTCCCACATTTTGGCCCAAGTCTACCAGCAAATCTGTCAGCCACATCGCGTGTCGCGCTTCGTCGGAAATGTGCCGAGAAAGGTCGCGCACGAGTTCGGCCGGTTCCCCGTTTAGCTGCTCGATCACGTCGGTGAGGTCTTTGCAACTGCGCTGTTCGCTGTAGCGGTAGCGGTTGAGGGTGATCAGGTGAATTTCGCGATCGCGCACTACATTAGCTAAAATTTCGCGCGCTCCCATTGCGTTGCGAAGCTTGCGGGGGTAGGCAACAGTCATGCTTTTATGTTGTTTTGTAAAGATACCTATATAAGTGTAACGCAGTTTTTTCGACAACCAATTACCTCGCAAGGCAGAAAGTTATTGTTTAGCACGGAGATTTAATTTTATACAGACAATTTTTTTACTAGCTCAACCAATGACAATAGTTTGGAGTTGCGAGTCATACCATTTGAGATTTGAGATTTGAGATTTGAGATTAAAAATGACTGATGACTATCAAGGTTTGGAGCTTTTATACAGTTAGATTATTTTTTTAAACTGCTATCACGCAAGGGTTGCGTGGCTCACACAAAGCAACCTCATACACTCAAAACTTTTCAGGTTCCGTCGAGTCTTGGGCCTCAACACTAGCAGACTCTTGTTGAAATTTTCGCGCCTCTTCTACTTCTAATCTAGCCAGAGTTGTCGCCACATCCGCTAACTGTAAAGCCAGATTCATCCGACAAATCGGGTTTTTTTCCCTCCAGAGGTCTTTTGCCAAGAAATGTACTCGATAGCGAAACATTTTAATTGAATTTGGCGGAGTAACTTTCACAGTCATAGTCTTTCTTCGGTTGAAGTTTGAATGCGGAGCAGCACCCGTTCTAGCTCCAAGTAAACAAATGTCAGCATGATTACTTTATCTTCATCGGTGATTGTAACACTACAGGTTGCCGATCGAGGTTCAACGCCTTCGTGCCTGACAACTACAGTATATTTTCCCTGCGTCAGGTTATCAAAATTCACATCTGCCTCAAACAGGTCAACTGTCTCCTCTGCCAGCACTCGTCCTTCTTGAGTTAGTAAAGTGACAAAGGCAATGCCGTCAACAGAAGTCATGGCGACGTTATTCTGATTGCGGATCATCACAAAAATATCGGACATCGTTTGGTCATTGTTAATTGCTAATTGCTAATTTAGAATGAGTGCAGCACCTCACAAACAAAGGAGCATAAATACGGTGAATTATTTCAAGTCTTTGCTAATTTTGACTGTTAGTGCAGCGGTTCTCTGTTTAGGAAAAAGTGGGGTTATAGCTGCTGTCTGGAATATCTCTGAGAATGAGCCTGGTTTGCAACTTCACGGCTGGCGGGTTGCTCAAAGGGACGATCGCAATTTAAGCAACTCGAAAGGTACATTAAAAGAAGGCAGTGCCATCTCTATCGATCCTGATGAAGTTACGGGCATACCAAAAGCTGAGGCGCGACAGCGTTTCATTTTGAATAAGATATATCGGGTGCAGGAAGGCACTACCGCTGATGATTTGTTTATTGTTGATGAGAAAGCAACTAAATGGGCTGTAGAGGATGTCTCTGAGGCTACAATGGGCCCTACTACTCACAGCGTTGCCCAGATAGTGTCGGGTAACGGGAGAGTCTGGGCTCTGATCCAGAAGTTCTAAACTCGAAAAAAACGCCGCTTTTAAGGGCGGCGTTCTTATTAATTAAAAATCAGAGGTTAAAAATGGTATAAGCCCCATTTTTAACTTTTAATTCTTAATTTTCTAACAGTCGTAGTAGAGAGAAAACTCGTAGGGGTGAGGACGCAGGCGCATCGGGTTGACTTCGTTGTCGAGTTTGTAGGAAATCCAGGTTTGGATGAAGTCTTCGGTAAATACGCCGGTTTCAGTTAAGAAACTGTGGTCTTTTTCTAAAGCTTCTAAAGCGCCTTCCAAGGAACCGGGAGTGGAAGGAATTTTGCTCAATTCTTCCGGAGAAAGGTCGTAGATATCCACGTCCAAAGGTTCGCCCGGATCGATTTGATTTTTGATGCCGTCTATGCCGGCGCACAGCATGGCTGCAAATGCTAAATAGGGGTTGGATGTGGCATCGGGACAACGGAATTCTAACCGCTTGGCTTTGGGGTTGGTTCCCGACAACGGAATCCGCACTGATGCCGATCGATTCCCTTGAGAGTAAGCTAAGTTTACAGGCGCTTCAAAGCCCGGAACTAAACGCTTGTAGGAATTGGTCGTGGGGTTTGTGATTGCCAAAAGTGCCGGGGCGTGCTTGAGAATGCCGCCGATGTAATGCAGTCCCATTTGACTGAAACCAGCATATTGATCGCCTGCAAATAGAGGTTGGCCGTCTTTCCAAATCGACTGGTGAACGTGCATCCCGGAACCGTTGTCGTTAAACAGCGGTTTGGGCATGAAGGTGATGGTTTTGCCGTATTTTTTGCCGACGTTTTTGATGACGTATTTGTAAGTCAGCAAGTAGTCGGCGGCTTGTACTAGAGTGGCAAAGCGGAAACCGAGTTCGCATTGACCGCCGGTGGCGACTTCGTGGTGGTGCTTTTCGATGGGTACGCCGCATTTTGCCATTGTCAGCAGCATTTCCGTTCTCATGTCTTGAGAGGTATCGGTTGGTGCTACTGGGAAATAACCTTCTTTGTAACGCGGTTTATAGCCGAGGTTGCCGCCTGCTTCTTCTTTGCCGGAATTCCAACGACCTTCTATCGAATCTACGTAATAGTAGCCGGAATTTTGGGTTTGGTCGAAGCGAACGTCGTCAAAAATAAAGAATTCTGCTTCCGGGCCAAAGAATGCTGTATCGCCGAGACCGGTCGAAAGCAAGTAGTCTATGGCTTTTTGGGCAATGGTGCGGGGACAGCGACTGTACGGTTCGCCAGTGCGAGGTTCTTTGATGCTGCAAATGAAGCTGATGGTCGGTTCTGCCATGAACGGGTCCATCCAAGCAGTGGTCGGATCGATGACCATCGTCATGTCTGATTCGTTGATGGCTTTCCAGCCCCTAATGCTGGAACCGTCGAAGGGTACGCCGTCTGTGAATGCGGTTTCGTCGATTTGGTCGTGGTACAGGGAAAGGTGCTGCCAGATCCCCGGCATATCGATGAATTTGAGGTCAACGATCTGGATCTTATTTTCTTGTATGTAGTTTAAGGCTTCTTGGGGTGTCTGGAACATGACTTACTCCTAGATATTGCTTGTGTCTTGGCGATCGGCCGATTTCATACTGTTTGGGCGATCGTAGGCCTTCAGTACCCAATATTTTGTATCTATGGCTACAAAATTTAGAAATAGGGGCCCAGTGGGGCCGGGCAGTTCGTGATTCTTGCCCTGTCGATTTTTCGGCTGAACATACAAGGCAAACGGCCCAATTTTACGACAGTTTGCCGGGGATAGACTACCCTTCGTGAAAATCCCATCTCAAATCTTAATCAAACGCCGATTTGTAGTAGTCTACAATAGGCGGTCTGTCTCAGATAGCAAAGTATTGATAAAGATTTTTGGGAGAGAAACTTATGCGCGATGCAGTGACGAGCCTGATTGAAAATTATGATGTTGCTGGTAGGTATTTAGACCGAGATGGTATCGATCGGTTGAAATCTTATTTTGCAACGGGCACGGCACGGGTACAGGCGGCGGCTGCGATTAACAGCAATGCTGCGGCAATTGTCAAGCAAGCTGGTATCCAGCTATTTGCTGAACAGCCGGAACTGATCCGTCCCGGGGGAAATGCCTACACGACTCGGCGCTACGCGGCTTGTCTGCGGGATATGGACTACTACTTGCGCTATGCTACTTACGCCCTGGTGGCTGGAAGTACCGACGTGCTCGACGAGCGCGTGCTGCAAGGTTTGCGCGAAACTTACAATTCTCTAAGCGTTCCCATTGGCCCGACGGTGATGGGGATTAGCATTATGAAGGAGATGGTTAAGGCTCAGGTGGAAGCTGCTGGCTTGTCTGTGGGGCCTTTTTTGGATCAGCCTTTTGATTACATGATTCGCGAATTGAGCGAACAAGATATTTAAGTCAATTTGCTAGTTCTTTTAGCAGCAAATTGCACTTGTGGCTGGCAGTTAGCAGCCGTTAGATCGATCGCTTTTTTTGGCCTCACAGCCTCCAAGCGATCTTTTTTTATGGGTTATACAATTTTAGATTAAAGATTTCAGATTAAAAATTATAGATTAAAAATTATAGATTAAAAATTTGAATAATTGGAAATGACTTATGACTTAAAGGTTTGGAGCTTCGCTATAATTGCATTCTTGTTTGAAAGTGGTGCTAAAAATCGTCAAGACATCCCCAGACGAGGCATTTGTCCAAAGGATTTTTGGTTTGGCGCAGATCGATTTGTGCGACGGTTGTTGCTTCTACTTCGCCATTGGGGTAAACAATGTGGATGATATCACCGCTGACGAAGGCGAGGGGATTTTCTTGACAATTGCCAGGATTTCTGATAGGAAAGTTAATTGTTTTCATAGTCGATCGCCCTGATGGTATGTGTAGCGCTTTTAGCTGCATATAAATCATCCGCTAGTTACAAAAATTATTGTGTGATTCTATGAATGTTTATCTGTGATCCAACTACACACTCCGAGCGATCTCAGTCACATCATGTGAGCTGAGGGCGATGGCCCCGCGACAATCGCCCAACCAAAATAATCCCCAAAAATTAGCAGTGGGGCTTGTGCGTAAGTGCTAATCTGGTACTGTTCTTAACCCTATCCGTACAGATTAAAAACCTTGGCTAAACAGCGACTAGACACTTTATTGGTCAGCCTAGATTTGTGCAGTTCCAGACAGCAAGCTCAGGCCTTGATTCGGACTGGGAAAGTCTCCATCAACCAACAGGTAGTTGACAAACCAGGCACTGAGGTCGATATTGCAGCAAAAATTCAGATTAAAGAGCGATCGCGCTATGTTTCTAGAGGTGGCGACAAATTAGCCAAAGCTTTAGAAGTTTTTGCGATCCCGGTTGCAGGCAGAATTTGTCTCGACGGTGGCATTTCCACAGGTGGTTTTACCGACTGTCTGCTGCAAGCCGGCGCCGCCCTAGTGTACGGCGTAGATGTTGGCTACGGTCAAGCAGATTGGGGCTTGAGGAACGATCCGAGAGTAATTTTGAAAGAACGCACCAATTTGCGGTACATGACTGCTACTGAGCTTTACGGCGACTCTGCGCGAGCAGATTTGGCCGTAGTAGATGTGTCGTTTATTTCCCTGGATAAGATTTTACCGGCGCTGTGGGAATTGTTGGTACCACCGCGAGAAGCGGTGTTGCTGGTAAAGCCGCAGTTTGAGGTAGGGCGCGAGAGAGTCGGGAAAAAAGGCGTAGTGCGAGACTCAGCAACTCAAGCTGATGCGATTTTTCAAGTGTGGAAGGCAGCCACAGCTTTAGGATGGCAGCAACGCGGCTTAACGTGGTCGCCTTTACTTGGCCCGGCGGGTAATATCGAGTATCTTTTATGGTTGGGGATCGATCGCGAACAGGAGCCAGACCAAAGGGTGATCGAAGAGGATGTTGTGAAGGAACGGATCGCACAAGTCACCAAAGCGGCCGCGCGGGAACTTGTCGATCGATTGTAGATTGTAGATTGTAGATTGATTTCAAGATGTCAAGCTAATTTATTTTAAAAGTCAAATTTTGAACTCCCCATTAATCTAAAATTTCAAGTTGTCTTGTCAATCGGACTCCTCAACTTTCACAAGAGTGAATAATTCCATGCAATCCTTCAAACAAGCCGGTTCGATTTTACTGTACGTTCTAGGTGCCATCGGGTATGTGGCGATTGTAGCTACTATTGTAGGCGTTTCAATTCTCATCAAGTGGGCCGCTCTGCTACTGGCAGACAAATTATTATATACTATTCTGATTATCGGCGATTTGTTGAGAGGCATCGAAATTATTGAACTGTTAAATATATTGATATTTGCTTTTATCGGTATGGGAGTGGGTGTGGCGACAAGGCTTCTACACCCTCAATACGGTCGCAAAGTTAGTGCAGCTTTGTTGATAGTTATAGTTCCCTTAGTTTTCATGATTACGCCCGCCATCAGATATAATTCTTGGCTGGAAAAAGTAGGAGAATCGGATAAATTATCGCCTCCGCAAACTGCAACATTAACTAACTCATTTTTGAATAGAAAAGTAGGAGTGCCGGGTTTTATCGGTTATTACGTATATACTGGTCAGTTTCCCGTTATTCCGGCGAAACAATCGGAGATGAAAGACCTCGACAGCTTTGAAAAAAAAGTTAATTCCAGATTTGTACAGTTCACAGGTATTGCTCCGACTATTGTTACTTGGTCAATGCGGGTTTGTTTTTGGCTGATTAGAATATTTTACTTTTCTATAGCGGTAATTGCGACGATCGCGCATTTTAGGGAAGGTGTTAGAATTGCCAGACGGTAATACGATTTGAGATTTGAGATTAAAGAATTGGGAATCACTGATCAATATTGTGGTTGGGAGCTTAGCTACAGTTGCATTCTTTTTTGACAATAGTATTAGTAGCGATCGCTTGCCGCTCAATTTAGCCATTAGACCGCTAATTAGTTAAAAATTCTTAGGTTTCTTACAATGGGTTAATAAGGAATGCACGAGCAACTTTTCCAGACCTTCAATCAGCTCATACCTCTTGGCCCACAGCAACGCGAAGAACTTCGTAGAGTTACATACCCCCTAGAGTTGCCTAAAGGATCTTTATTGCTAGAACGGGGTCAGATTTGCAACCATCTCCATTTCATTTTGGAAGGAGTCGTTAGAGCAGTCCACTATGATAATTGGAAAGAAGTTATACCTTGGTTTGGGTTTGAGGGCGATATAGTTAATTCCCACCTCAGTTTTACCTATCGCCAACCCAGTCTAGAAAGTATTATTCTGATCTCAGATTGTAAATTCCTCTCGATTACCTACGAGAGTCTCCAATATCTCTACAGTAAAGATCCGATATGGCAAAATCTGAGCCGCCTCTTTATTGAACGCTACTATATTGATGTTCAAGAGCGCTTAATTTCTTTCCTTTCTTTGACAGCATACGAGCGCTACGAGCAATTACTACAGAAATATCCAGACATTGAAGACAGGGTTAATCTCGGTCATATTGCTTCTTACTTAGGAATCCGACAAGAAACTCTCAGCAATCTCCGTAAGAGACGCAGAAGGCATCAATGCAACCAGGGCAAGACTAATTGAATGGAATAGCTTGAAATTTGATCTAGATCAAATTTGATCTAGATCAAAAAAAACTACTATCCATCATTCCTTTTGGCATTCTAATATTAGTCTTGGATTGGCAATAGAGAACACGTCATCTGTGAGGAGATAGTAATGAGATTTTTTCTGACTAGGATCTGTCCAGCAGTAATTGTATTCTTCATTATTTTCTCTGTGACTGCTCAAGGAATAAATGTCAATCCTGAAATAAAGTACGATCAATCTGTTAATTCATTTTCGCTTTCAGCTTTTGCTAGAGCTTTGCGCTCTTTTTAAAATTTGTAAAAGAGCGACAATCTTCTTAGACCAAGCCAGCCTTTATTCCTCATTGTTCTACTTAAATTTAATCATATGTTAACAAATCAGAATAAGTTATTAATTTGGACAGTTGTTTCGATAAGTATAGTATGTGTTTCTTTATTTTCAGTTTGGCGACTCTATTTTTATCCCAAGCTATCTTTGTTTGACCCTAATAAGCGAGCAGCAAACTTTCGCAACATGGGAAAAATTTTCCCAAGCCAACAAATTCACTCTTCTAATAACCCATATTATTTCCAAGAAAATCTGCACATTTTAGATGTTTCTTATAAGTTTGAAGGTCGATTTTATAAAATATCAGAACTGCTAAAAAAGACAGAGACAACTGGTATTTTAGTGATAAAGAATGACACGATTGTTTATGAAAAATATTTTCAAGGAAATAGTCCTTTATATAAGAATACTTCTTGGTCGATGGCAAAATCATTTACATCAGCATTAGTTGGAATTGCGATCGCGGATGGATACATCGATAGTATCAATGACTCAATCACAAAATATATTCCAGAACTAGCAGAATCAGGCTATCGAAACGTTCCTATTAAACATATTCTTCAGATGTCTTCTGGAGTTAAATTTAGCGAAAACTATGACGAGGATTCCTCTGATATAAACAATTTACTTCCCCAGCTTTTTCTATATATGCAGCCCATTAAAAAAGTTGTTTTCAACTTTCCATCAGATTATCCATCGGGAAAGAGATTTCATTACATCAGTTTAGACACACAGGTATTGGGTTTGCTTATTGAGCGAGTAACTGGACAGAGTATTTCCTCATATTTTCAAACCAAACTATGGCAACCGCTAGGTGCTGAATCAGATGCTTTGTGGTTGACAGATAATCACAATACAGAACTGACATTTTGCTGCTTGAATGCGACCTTGCGCGATTACGCCAAGTTTGGGCTACTCTACCTCCATGAGGGCTACTTTAACGGAAAACAAATCATCCCCCAAGCCTGGGTTAAAAAGTCTGTTGCCCCAGATAGTCCCTATCTGCAAGTTGGATCTACAGCGGAAGAATATGGTAAGTGGGGATATCAATACCAATGGTGGATTCCTACAGATTCTAATGGAGACTACAGTGCTGTAGGTGTTTGGGGGCAGTATATCTATATTAATCCGAAGCAAAATCTGGTGATTGTAAAAACAAGTTCGGGCTTAACAAAACCTAAAGATGATGATGAGGTGATGGCACTTTTTCGGGCTATTGCAAAGGATTTAAAATAGTCTGGAGCGTTTCACTTACCACTGAAATCGGGGGTAAATGAGCAGTCGTACTGAGATTAGAATGAAAACGGAAATAGTGGCTGAAAGGCTTGATTGTCCTTGCCTATAGATGCCATTGGTTTATTTGTAATGACAAAACCCTTTGGATTCTAGACTGGCATTGAATGCCAGAAGACGGTTGAATAGGGACGCAAGTCTTGGGAAAAATCACAACAATTACAGCCGTTTTTGAGCTGATAAAATATCCATCTAGGATTTGCCTTTTACCCGAACGAGGAGGTCTAGTTTTCTTCTTGTGTGAGAGTAAAAGTTCGATAAGTTCCCCCTCTGAGTCGGTTAAGCTGCTGGAGTATGACTTTTATTTCTGTGATTCTAGACTCCAGTGATCTTAGCTTGTTACGAAATATCCCAAATGGGTTCTATAAAAGTACAAGCAGTAGGGTGCGTCAGATCTTAGCTCTTCTATTATTAAGAAATAATCCTCTCTTGACGCACCCTACTCAACTACTAGGGCAATTTTTAATTGCCAATTTTAAACTCTTGCTGCAAGCGATCGATAATTGTATTACGCTCGATGGTAGCGAGAATTTCTTGAATTACCGTATCTTGTCCCAGGGGGCCCCAGGTGCAGCCTTTTTCTAAATAAACTTGGGCGGCGCGACCGACAGCATAGGTTCCGTAAGCTGCTAAACTAGCTTGAGTGACAGCCACTCCGGCAAAAGTAGAAAAGCCGATGTGCGGGGCTGCCGCCGCCGCAGTTTTGCCAAATCCCAAGAGGAAACTGCTGCCCAATTCTCCCAAAAGTACGCCGCCAGCACTGGAAAAAATAGTCTGCCAAAGTTTCCCGGCTTCGTAACCAGTCATAGGTAAACCGTAAAGTCTGGATAAAGAGCGAATTAAGGCTAAATCTGCGACAGTTGCTCCCATTACATCCAAGAATGCCACTGGATTTAAACCGACAGCCAAAGCTTTATATTTTGCAAATTGCCAGATTAAATCTTCGGCTTCTGTTTGTCGCAATTTGAGAACGTTACGGGCAATGTTTGCTTCGGCATCTCTAGCTTCAACTAAAGCATTTAGAGCGAGGAGCGATCGACCTTCTCTGTTAAGAATTGTCAAAATTTTATGTTTGAGTTCGTCTATCTGCGCGGGCGGCGACTCCCATTCGTTAGTGACTCTTCCGTCGGACCATTCCACCCGTACTTGCACCGGCGCTGGTTCGGCAGCTACCATAACTATTTCTAATGATTTGGAAGTTTTAGGGGGTGATTTGGCAGTAGATTTATCGGAGGAGTTGTTTGGGCGATCGGACACATTTTCGCTATCTGTTTCCTCTGTTACCGCAGCGGCTGCTAACTCTTCAGAATTTGCCAGCGCTTGCAAACTTTGGAAAATAGCTTTTCTGTCTAATTCTGGATAAAGGTCAATTTTATTAAAAACTAAAATTACCGGTTTTTGAGCTGTTTGCAATTCGCACAGTGCTTGATATTCAGTTCGGGTGATATCGCCTGCAACGACAAACAGAATTAAGTCAGCTTGGCGAGTTACTTGTTTCGCCATTTCGCCGCGCACTTCGCCGCCAACTTCATCAAGTCCGGGAGTATCGATTAATTCTACTTGCACCCCTCCTTTCCCCTCGTTGCCAAGGGGGGGTTGGGGGGATTCGTCGCTGTTAAGGAAGGATAAAGGCACACTCCATCGCACGGAACGCGGCCACTGAGTCACGCCGTTGAGAGGGCCTGTTTGCAGAATTTTGTGACCTAAAAGCGCGTTTAATACGGCTGACTTGCCGCGGCTGACTAGGCCGAAAGTAGCAATGCGGATTATGTTGTGGTCTAGTTTTTCTGAGGTGGAAGTTAAGATATCTAACTGATATTGCAGCGCCGCTTCTAATTCTGTATTATTCGAGTTTTTTTTCCCTTGGCGCAGGTGGGAATAGCGCGCCAGGGCTTCGCGCAAACTGGCACGGGCAAGAGATAAGCGATTTTCTTGAAGGGAATTGTCAGCCATTGGCGATCGGCTTTTTTAAGCAGGTATAATTGATCGTCGAATTATAAATCCTATTTCTTATTTTAATACAATTTTTCATAAATTTATAATTTTTTATTGGGAAATTAGGTAGGGACACGGCAGTGCCGTGTCCCTACGGATATCCTGGGCAACCGACGGGATTTAATATCAGAGATCCTGGGAAATTGAGCAGATTTAATATCAGATGCTGGACTACTTCTAATTTCAGGGTAAGAGCATCTCAATCAGTCTTGACAAAAGGATTTGAGAAGAAGCATCATGTATTCATCATTCATTGCAGCC
>NZ_JAUBPR010000154.1:0-13009 GCF_036700845.1 Microcoleus sp. S13_C5 | reverse complement strand
ATACTGATGATCGGTAAAAAAGTCATGGTGGGGTTCATGAGTATTTATACTCATCGCAAAAGTGACACGCTCCCGATTCGTTTGAGTTCATAAAAACAATAAGCGGGTTTGATTTAAAGTCATTTCTTATTGAAAAAGTGGGAGAATTCCCTGTATACCGCTGAAACTATCAAGGCGCTTGTTGATAATCTCTATGTAGTCAGGTACTATTTCAATCCCAACATACCTAATGCCAAATTCTTGCGCCGCCAGCAATGTGGTTCCCGATCCTGCGAAAGGATCGATTAGAATAGAATTTTCCAAACGCGGTACAAATATTTCGACCAGCTTTCTCATTAGAGCGATTGGTTTAACTGTGCAATGGACGTTAAACTCCTCGGTTTTCTCACGCTGTATACCTTCTAAAATATTTGACTGAAAACCACCGAACCCATCTTTAGTATAAAATAGACCAGTACCATACTCCTGTAGAGTTTCCAAGTAATTATTGACCAGTGGTTTTTGAAGTACGCAGATTGCTTCCCATTCATTCCTCAGACAACTGTGCCAACCATCCCATTGTTCAGAATTTTCATATCCTTTCTTCTCTAACTGTTGTTTGATATTGACACCTTTAGGGATACCACTCGATCTTTTATAAACAAGAATATCTCTCGCATAGAAACCAGCACTTTCAAGTGCTACTTGTACGTGAGCAACAGTCCGTGTGCTGTTGAAAACTAAAACTGTCGCACCCGGTTTGCAGATCCGAAAAAGCTGCTCACCCCACTCACAGCACCACTTTTCATAATCCAGAGTGTTGTTGCGATTCCTTTGATACCATTTTTCGTTTCTGACTCCACCTGCTAAACCACTGCCATAGGGAATGTTTTTAACAAGGGTTTTATTTTTCTTGTCATTAACTCTTTCAATACGCCTTTGAATTTCTGAGTCATCCCATTTATGACCAATAAATTCATAATTATAAGGTGGATCAGTGATACAGGCAGAAATATAATTTTCTGGCAATGTCTTCATCACTTCACGACAGTCGCCAACCAAAACTTCATTTGAAGGAGTTTTTTTCATTAGTCAGGCAGTTACTAAAGTGGTAAATCAACTCTTAATTATGCCACATTTGCAGTATAGTATCCCTTCCGGTTGCATCAGTATGATATGTTCCTTGCGACTTGTTTTGCAGCAGACAACTATATAATTACGAGTCAACCGGAAATGCGTAAATCCTGACTATTTTAAATAAACCACCGTCACACCTGCACCTCCTTCTTTTTGACTGGCGAGCTCAAAGCGGGAAACCTGCGGGTGATTGGCGAGGAACTCGTGAACCCCGCGCCGCAACTGTCCCGTACCTTTGCCGTGAATTATCCACAGCACTCCGTATTCCACGGCTTTGGAAAGAGCTCTGTCTATTTCGATTTCTGCGTCTGAGACTCTCGCACCCCGTAAGTCGATCGAATTATTAGCAGTGCGAATGGCAATTTCGGGATTGGGTTTTGCAGGTTCCGCCGCTGCTTGCTTAGCTTTAGCCGTAGCGAGTGCTTGTGCTTGGGCTGCTACCTTGGCTAATTGAGCTTTCGTTTCCGGTTTTTGACCGTCGAGGGATTCAATTTCTCCCAGTTTGACAGTCATTTTCATAATCCCAAACCGGACGCTCAACTCTTCGTTAGCATCGGGGCCGCTGAGAACTTCGGCGGTTTGGCCCAAGCTGGGAATGCGGATGCGATCGCCCACTTTCGGCATAAAACTCGGTTTGGGTTTAGCCGGTTGTTGCCGAGAGGGCAGGTGTTTTTCGGAAATTTGATTTAAAGTATCTGTCGCTTGTTGGGCATTTTGAGCCGTCTGGTTGCCCGACTGCAAGCGACGAATGATTTGAGCAATTTCTGATTTTGCCGACCCTATCGCCTCATTTACTGCCACTTCCTGAGCTATTTTTAGTTCTCGCTCCCGCTCTTGCAAAGCTGCTGCTTTTTGAGAAACTTCTCTGTGCAGTTTTTCGGTTTGGTGTAGCAGTTGAGTTGCTTCTCTGGCCTTGGTTTCCTGTTTCCGGCGCTGTGCTTCGAGTCCAGCAATCACTTGATTGACATCTTGAGACGCTCCCCCAACATAGGTTTGAGCTTCTTCGACTATGGATGCTAGCAAACCGAGTCTTTTGGCAATGGTGAGGGCGTTGGAACGTCCGGGAATTCCCCACAGCAAGCGATAGGTTGGCTGCATGGAATTGTCGTCAAATTCTACTGAGGCATTTTCAAAGCGGGAGTCTTGATATTTGAGGGCTTTGAGTTCGCCAAAATGGGTAGTTGCAACTGTTAATAGGGAATGTTGGGCGAGGTATTTCAAGAGGGCGATCGCCAATGCACTGCCTTCTGAGGGGTCTGTGCCCGCTCCTACTTCGTCTAACAAAACTAAAGATTTAGGAATTGGTAATTGGGATTTGGTAATTGGGATTTGGGGTTGGGAAATTTGTAATTTAGGTTTGAGGATTGGGAGAGCAGAAACTTTGTTCTGTGTATCTGTGACTTCTTGGTCTTGCTGTTGGGAATTAGTAATTGGAATGTTTGAATTTTCTTCCCCTTCAGCTTGCGATTTATTGTCGTCTAAAACTTCTAAAATGCGGCTAATGCGGCGGATGTGGCCGGAGAAAGTAGACAAACTTTGCTGCAAAGATTGTTCGTCACCAATATCAGCCAAAATATTGTCGAACCAAGGCAATTCTACGGGTTCGCGGGCAGCAACAAACATTCCTGCTTTCGCCATTAAAGCTGCCAATCCCAAGGTTTTGAGGGTGACAGTTTTGCCGCCGGTGTTGGGGCCGGTGATGGCGACGACGCGGATGTGCGGCCCGATCGTTAAATCGACCGGCACGACTGGAAAGCCTTGCTCGTGCTGTTGCTGCCAAACTAATAAAGGATGGCGCAACTGGCGCAGGGTAATTTGCGATCGCAGGTTGCGAATTAATAATTGACTGTTTTCTGAGTTTTCCTCATCTTCTTTTTCGGGATTTTTTGGTGCTAATTCTGGATCTCCCAATTCGATAAATTTAGGCGGATTTGCTTGCAACCAATAACTATAACGCGCTTTAGCGGCCGCTAAATCTAAAGTTGTAACTACCACCACCAATCTGTCTAAATCAGGTTTGACTGCTGCGACTTGCTCCGTTAGGGCGCGGCGGACTGCCTCTTCTTCGGCTTGTTCTTGCCTGAGCAACTGCCGCATTTGGTTGTTAAGATTGACTGTGCTGTGGGGTTCTACGTACAGTGTCGCGCCGCTGGCAGAGGAGTCATGAACGATGCCCGGTATGGCATCTTTTTGAGGAGCTTTGACGGGAATGACAAAGCGTCCGCTTCTTTGGGTAATTAGCTGTTCTTGTACGGCGTTGGATTGGCGCTGCAAAATCCCCTGCAATATTTGATAAATGCGATCGCGCAACTGTCGCATTTGAACTCTAATTCCTGCTAACTTAGGAGTTGCTCTGTCTGCTACTTGAGCGCGATCGTCTATACAGCGGTGGATTTCTTGCTCTAGTTCGGGATAAGTCCGCAATTGGGATGCCAGTTCTTGGAGCGTCGGCACATCTGCCTGAGAGTCAATTATCCGGCGCAATTGCCTTGCTCCGGCGAGGGTAGTAGCAATTGCCAGCAATTCTTCGCCGCTGAGCAAACCTTGGAGTTCGGCTCGCTGCAGGGAAGTGCCGATGTCTTGGATTCCTTCAAAACTCAAAGCACCGCCAGCGCGGCTCTCTAACTGATAAGCTTCCTGAGTTTGGGCTAGGAGTTCTGCTGTTTGAGCTTGAGTTGCCGGGATTTCGAGGTCGAGGGCGGCGGCGACGCCGAGTTTGGTGGCCGCGAAGGTAGCCAAGTGCTGACACAGGCGTGGCCATTCTAATAGTTCTAGTGTTTCGGCTTGAATCAAAGTTGAGGTGGTTTTGGTAATTGGCATTCTCAGGCGCTGACCGAGAAGGTGAATTTAACGATACTATTAATTGATTTTAAAGTTTTTTATTGTTTCCTGGCGCAATTTGAGAAAGTATCTGCGATCGCCCTCACCAGTCTTTCGGCAGAAAGCTCTGATGTAACATTAATTACGAAGGAGAAAATTTGCATTTTTGCATTGCCCGTCTAAAATTATACCTTCTAGTGATACCAGTCCCCAAAAAATATGCAACTTTAGGCAAGCTCCCAACTATTATTATACAGTAAGTCATTCCCAATTTTTTACTCTAAAATATAAAATCTAAAATGGTATGAGCTATTTTTGGTTTTGAGGGAGCGGGGATGGGCTGTTTTTTGAGGGAATTGAACTCTTTTGGAATTTTAAATCTGTCAGCGCAATTCTGGCGGTTGTATCCTAAAAAGTAATTTGTGGAGGTGGTAGAAGTATGGCAAAGATTCTGGCGATCATCGCGGATACTGTGACTTTTCAAGTCGTCCAAGAGTTACTCAGCCAAGAGGGACATCAGGTGAGAGTCGTTCCCGACGAGAAAGAGGGTTTAGACTTGGCGAAGGAATTGTCCCCCGATGCAATAATTTGCGACGGGACTTCGCCTCAAATCAACTTTTTGGAGGTGTGCCGGCTGGTGAAAGCCGATTCCCTACGGGATAGCTTCGCTTCACGAGAATTGGCGGCAGCCTATTTTATTCTGCTGACAACACCGGAGCAATTTGATGAAATTCAAGAATTGGATGTGTCCTTTGACGATTTTCTGTTTAAACCGATAGTTAAGCAGGAATTATTGGCGCGGGTGCGCGCGTCTAAGCGATCGCACGAGTTGAGGGCGCGGTTGGAGTTAACCCAGCAAGAATTGGATCTGTCGCGCGATCGAATGCTGCAAACGGAAAAAATGTCTAGTTTGGGCGAATTGGTGTCTGGGATAGCCCACGAAATTAACAACCCAATTACTTTTATTTACAGCAATCTCACTCACGTCCAAAGCTATGCGACCGATTTAATTGAACTGCTGCGATTGTATCAAAAAGAGCTAGTCAATCCCGGATCGGAAATTGTGCAAAAACAACAAGATATGGATGTGGAATTCGTACTCGACGATTTATTAAAAATTGTGAGTTCCATGCGTACCGGGAGCGATCGCATCCGCCAAATAATTTTGTCGCTACAGGATTTTTCCCGCAGCGATCGATCGGGGTGGCAGTTATTTGATGTTTCGGACGGTTTAGAAAATACTCTGTTGTTGTTGCAGCACCGCTTGCCGGCTCGCGAGGGAAGGCGAGACATCAAGGTGATGAAACAATTCGGCAATTTGCCACAGATTGAGTGTTATGCAGGTTTGCTCAATCAAGCTTTTCTGAATATCATCAATCACGCGATCGATGTTTTGGAAGAGTCGGCTCAAGAGTTGGAAGAGTTGGAATCCATCAAATTTAAGCCTGTGATTTTGATTACCACTCAGGTGGTGGATGCTCAGCGAATTTCTATTGAGATTGCTGATAACGACATCGCAAATAGCAAAGATATCACAGCCCAAATTTCAGATCCATTTTTGGGAGCAAAACCTGCGGAACCACCCATATCATCGGGCCTTGCTCTCAGCTATCAGATAATTGTAGAGCAGCACAAAGGAGATTTCAAGTGTTTTTCCGAACCCGGTAAAGGCACTAAAATTCAGATAGAGCTTCCGCTGCGTCACAGTTAATTAACAGTATTAATCGGTGGTGGGGCGGGTTTTTAAAATTGTTGGTTTTAGCCTGAAATTATGGTGAATCCGCCCCTATAATGACTGCACTTTTTTAATGTAAAATTTTGTAGAGGGAATGGCAGAAGTTATCGAAAAGAGACTTGAGTTGATATTCAAGAGATTTGAAGGAGAGAGGAAGAGAATAGAAATATTAATAATTCCCTGGAGAGGGGCAACCAGGGGAGATTACCGCTACAAAACACCGTTATGTAGATGTTGCGTGTCTAGGAGTAATAACTAAAGGGAGACTTGCGCCCCTTGAGTATCGAGGCCGATCGCCCTTACCTCAGCCTTTACCCCAAATTCCATCCAAGCAGCCGCCATCGCTTTCTCAACCGCCACAGCGTTAGCCACATCCGTTAAAGCTAAAAGCGTTGGCCCGGCACCGCTAATTACCATTTCATAGGCCCCTGCATTTAGGGCAGCTTGTTGCACCGCTTCATATCCCTTAATCAGAGATTGCCGATAAGGTTGGTGAATTTTGTCTTGGAGGGCGCAGCGCAGCCAGTTTTCATTGCCAGTTTCCAAAGCCCGCACTAGCAAACCGAGGTGTGCAGCATTAAAAATCGCGTCAGCCTTACTGTAATCTGCTGGCAAAACTTTGCGGGCTTCGGCTGTAGACAGTTCAAAATCGGGGATGGCTACCACCGGCACAATATTCGGATGCCAGGGAATCTCGCAAATTTCCCAGGAACCGCTTGGTGTATTGCTAGCAGCGAGGCGACATCCTCCCAGTAAAGCGGGAACAACGTTGTCGGGATGTCCTTCAAGTTCGATCGCCAATTGCATCACTTCCACCTGACTCAAAGGCTTTCCGGCTAATTCATTTGCACCGACTAACCCACCGATAATAGCTGTGGCGGAACTTCCTAAACCTCTAGCCAGCGGCACTTGCATATCTATATGTATGGCTACGGGCGGCGGCGATTGGTTCAGGTGTTCGTATAACTTGACAAAGGCTAGATAAGCGAGATTGCTGTCATCTGTCTTGACTTTGGCGGCTTCTTTGCCTGTAACCGTAATTTTTAGTTTCTCTGTTGCTGAGGGTTCGAGTCGGAAGAATTGGAAGCGGTTGTAGAGGCTTAAAGCCGCGCCGATGCAGTCGAAGCCGGGGCCTAAATTGGCGGTTGTAGCGGGTACAGTAACGGTGACGGTGGAAGTTTCGGGCATTTTTTGAATGGTGGATTTGGAATGTTTAACCGCAGATGAATGCGGATGAACGCCGATCGCAGGTATTATACTATGTTTTCAAAAGCCATTTATTCTTGCAGCATTTGAAGATGCTTGATGGCATCTTGATAATCGTTGGTATTGCCGTCTTTTTGATATAGTTCGGCTGCTTTATGATAATCGGCGATCGCCCCCGGTTTGTCTTCTAAGAACTCGCGGACTCTGGCGCGGTTGTAGTAGGCGTCGCCGTAGTTGGGGTTAATTTCAATGGCGCGATCGAAATCTGCTTTAGCTGCTGGATAATCTTTGAGATTGCGGCCGTGGATGATGCCGCGTTTGTTGTAGGCTTTGGCGTAGTTGGGGTTGAGGCGGATGGCTTCGGTGTAATCGGCGATCGCCCCTTGAATGTCTCCTGCTTCTGATTTGGCTAAAGCACTATTGAATAAATCTTCAGCAGGATTTTGAACAATTGTTTTTTGAGCTATTAATGCTGAGGATTGAGCAGATACAGCCGGGAATCTATTACCCAAGATAGTAAATATTACTAGAGTCGCAATTAAATTGTAAAATGATGATTTCATAATTTAGGCAAAAATTTGAGCGACAGAACAACTAAAACCGGGCAACAAAGGCGAAGTTAGTTCATCATTGCTCAACAGCGTAGCAATGAGCCTTAAACTTGCTTCTTCCCTGCGATAAACTTCTATTTGCCGCAACCGCCAATTCACAATCCAGTATTCCTGTACTCCTCGTACCGAATAGAGTCGGAGTTTCAAATCTCTATCCCGTCTTTCATTGTCTGCACCGGGGGACAATACTTCAACAATTAACTCGGGTGCGGCGGTTAAATGGCCTGCTTCGTCTAGCAAGATAGCCAAGCGTTCATTGCTCGCCCAAACTAGATCCGGAATGACGTTATCAGCATCCGTGAAAATTATACCTGGATTGATTCCTGCTCGTCCTAAATTAGTCTCTCGCGACCAAGTATTAAGTTCTTGGTAGAGGTTGCCTATAGCTTGTTGATGACCCCAATGCGGTGCTCTAGTCACAAATAACTCTCCATCAATAATTTCGTAACGATCGCCGTTATCTGGCAATAGTTCTAAATCGGCGGTAGTCCAGCGTACTTTATCAGATATTGTCTGGTTCATACAAGCACTCTTGATAGGTGATACAAACATTCTAAACGATCGAGCTTCTACATGATCCACAGCTTAAAACAATCGGCATACACTGACTTTCGCTTTTTGCAGGCGAGACTCATAATATTGAAACCCGCCTGGGCGCGGGTTTCGTTTTTGTAGACGCGATTTCGCATCGCCAAATTGTTCGATCGCCGAATTTAAAATTATTTAAAATTTTAAATCATCGGATTACTTCAAAATAGTTTTAGAAGCAATCCGAGTTTTCTTGCGATCGGCTTCACTCAATTGTTCGCCAGACTGCAAACGAGTAGCAGAGGTTTGGAGCACAGTTGCGGCACTTTTATCGCCCATTTGCAGAGCAGTTTTCGCCGCCGTTTGCAGCATTGTCGCTGCGCCGGCGCGATCGCCCTGTTGCAATCTAGTTTCTGCGAGTTGAGTTTGGCGGTATTTAGCCAAAGCTAAAATGTGCTGCTGCACCATCGGGTTAAGTGCCGGCTGATAAACTTTCAGGACATTAGCGGAAACTGCAACAGGATCGGAAAGCAAACCTTGACCAACACTCGGATCGTCGTAGCGAATTTGCAATTGCCCGATCGCCTGTGTACCTTCGGGCAACTGTCCAATATAAATATTAGCCAAAACTACTCGCTCTATATCCTTCATTAAATCTCCCAGGCGCACCATAAAACGATCGCCCTCTTGCTGTACCGGTAATTCGATCGTATCCGGGGCAACTTGGGCGATCGGTTTGAGTTCGGCTAACCGCACTTTTGGCATCAGTGAAAATAGCAAATAAGCATTAGTCAAACCTACACCTTGGACGCGGCTAAACAGTTTACCAAACTCGTCAACCGCATCTTCAGGACGCTGAATGTGAGCCAGAGCACCGCCGCCTGCATCAGCAATCTTTTCCAGAATATCCTGGTTCCAGTTATCGCCAAATCCCAGAGAATTTAAAGTCATATTATACTCGGCGGCCAGTTTCGCCAACTTCAAACAACGGCTGTCGTCGCCATGTTCGTTTTCGCCATCAGTCAGCAGAAACGCCTGAGATATAGCTTCTTTTTTGCCTTTGCCCAACTCTTCAATACCTAACTTAATGCCCTCATCAATTGCTGTGCCGCCGGCCGGGCGCAATTGCTCAATTTGCCGTTTAATGCTAGTAGGGTCTCCCACAATTTGATTGGGGACGAGGACTTTGGCTTTATGATCGAAAGCCACCGCGCAAAAGCGATCCCCAGGCTTCAACCTGTCTAGCAACCGTCCGGCGGCTTGTTTGACGGTTTCCAAGGGGCGTCCGCCCATCGAACCGCTGTGGTCGAGAATCAGGCACAGGTTTAAGGGTACGCTGGAGTCGATCGAGCTTGCCATCGCAGACACTGAAATCGCTAGCTGGCGCTGGGTCGAGGGCGCTGCAGCATCAAGGTTCGGGTCGTTTAAAACCGGGAGCAAACTAACTTTCATGCGGGATACCTAAAGATTGCGTTAGTATTTCTTTAAGAATAGCTCCATCAGTTCAGGCAACATTTCGGTTATATGAACACACCAATTAAAGCTGTGCAATCGCCATACTACGGGGAAGGGAACTCTCGGACGCCACCTCCCGATTTGCCATCCCTGTTGCTGAAGGAGCGGATCGTTTATCTGGGGATGCCTCTGGTGCCTGCGGTAACAGAACTGATTATCGCTGAACTGTTGTTCTTGCAGTACGAAGACCCGGATAAGCCGATCAAAATCTACATCAACTCGACCGGCACTTCTGGTTACAGTGGCGAACCCGTCGGCTTTGAAACAGAAGCCTTCGCTATCTGCGATACGATCAGGTACATTAAGCCGCCCGTACACACTATTTGCCTCGGTTCGGCAATGGGGATGTCTGCGATGCTGTTAGCGGCTGGTACAAAAGGCTTTCGGGCGAGTTTGCCGCACGCTTCGATTGTGTTGCACCAACCCAAGGCTTACACGCGGGGTCAAGCAAGCGACATTCAAATTCGGGCTAAGGAAGTGCTGGCAAATAAAGCGACGATGCTTGAGATTTTTGCAAGCTGTACTGGTCAACCGATCGAAAAGATTACTAAAGATATGGATCGGTTGCTGTACATGACGCCCCAGGAAGCTAAAGAATACGGTTTGATCGATCGCGTTCTTGAAAGTTCGGAAGAATTGCCGAAACCGCTGCCTGCAGGAGTCATCTAACTGGGAATGGGGAATGGGTAATGGGGAATGGGTAATGGGGAATGGGGAATGAGTAAGAATTAAGGGTTAATGGCTAGTAGTTTCTACCCTGGTTAGTTATTCAATAGTCTTTTTATGGCTAACAATTCCCAATTACCGATTCCCAATTACCGATTCCCAATTACCAATGCCCGATGCCCAATTGCCCGATCACCAATTACCAACTAAACGGAGTTCCGAATTATGCCTATAGGTGTGCCAAAAGTTCCCTACAAAATGCCGGGTGGTTATGATACTCAGTGGATTAATATCTACGATCGCCTCTACCGGGAACGAATTATTTTCTTGGGCAGGGACGTTGACGATGAAATTGCCAATCAAATCATCGCCGTGATGCTCTACCTCGATTCGGAAGATTCAGGTAAGGATATTATTTTGTACATCAATTCCCCAGGCGGAATGGTGTCGGCAGGCATGGCTATTTTTGATACCATGCAGCACATTAAATCGGACGTGGTGACGATTTGTGTGGGCTTGGCTGCTTCGATGGGTTCTTTCCTGTTAGCTGCCGGTGCGAAAGGAAAACGGTTAGCTTTGCCTCACTCGCGAATCATGATTCACCAGCCTTCTGGGGGCACGCGGGGACAAGCAACGGATATTCAGATTGAGGCGAAAGAGATTCTGCGGCTGCGCCACGAACTCAATAATATCTATGCTAAGAATACTGGCAAGCCGATCGAGAAAATCGAGAAGGACATGGATCGCGACTATTTCATGTCCGCTGAGGAAGCCAAGGAATACGGCTTGATTGACAGAGTGATCGAAGAGCGTCCGTAAGTTGTTTGTTCGCTTCAGTAGTGCGGGCAACCGTCGCACTACAACCTAGTTCGCAGTAAATTTTGGCAGAATCTTTACATTTAAGGATTCTGCCATATTTAATGGAATTATCAACGCTCATTCATGCTAAATGGATATTGCAGATTATTACCGACAGTTAGGATTGAGGTCTGGCGCGAGTTTATCGCAAGTTAAGGCTTCTTATCGGCAGTTAGCCAGACAGTATCACCCCGATGTGAATCCGGGAAACGAACAGGCTAAGAATAAGTTTATTGCTATTACTGAGGCTTATAAGTTCCTGGTGAAGGTTGCCCCCCACCATGTTGCGGAGTCGAAAGTTGCCAATTCAACTGTGCCGCCTACTTGGACACCGCCGGTTCAGGAGGTGAAAGCTCAACCGCAGGCAGTTAAAGTGACTCGAAAAGGGCCGCCCGATCAATCTAAGGCAGATTTATCGGCGGCGGAAGAAAAGTTAAAGCAAGATGCTTATGTTGAATTGCAGCAGTTGCTGAAATATCAGAGGTTTCCACGGGCGATCGCCTTGATTGAGGGTTTGGCCCAGCGGGTTCCCGAAGATTTGGAGGTGCGTCAGTGGCAGGCGATCGCCTATCAGCGCTGGGGACGGCATTTGATCGGAGAAAAGCAGGTTGATAAGGCGAGAATTTATTTGAAAAAGGCTGTGAAAACTGACCCTCACAATCGGGCGTTGTGGGCGGAAGTTGAGCGGGATTTTCGCAGGTTGGAACAGATTTATTGAAGCGATGTTGCGTCCCCCTCTTTCAGGGGGTCGGCGTCGTGAATTTTTAATTTTTCTAAAATAACTTGGGTATTTTCAGGTCGGTTTTCTGGTAGCGGTTCTATCAATTCGTCGATCGAGTCTAGGAGTAACGGGTCAATATCTACAGCCTGGTTCCTCCAATTAATTTTACCAGTTTTTTCATTAAGGGGAAAGTTAATCGGCTCTATGCCTGTTAATAAATGTACAAAAGTACGCCCTAGGGCAAAAAAGTCCGATCGCACGCCTGCTTTACCTAGAATTTGTTCCGGTGCGGCGTATCCAGCAGAACCTATGGGTGCGGTCTCTATCTCTGCTTCTGTGGCGGCGCCGAAGTCAATTAATCTCAATTTCCCATTGGCTTCAACCATCAGGTTGGATGGCTTAATATCCCGATGTACTACATGATATTTGTGGATTTCCTGCAAAATATTAGTCATTTGTTGCAGCCAATCAAGAGCTAGTTTTTGAGAAACGGGCTGGTTTTTATTTAAGAATTCTGCCAAGTTTTCTCCGCTAATTTTTTCCATCACCAAACAAGACAATTTCTGGAAATTATTAGGGAGTTTAATTTGGAAATAACCGTCAGGTTCGACTTGGGGAACTGAGCCCTTTCCCGCCAGCCAAATCAAAACTCGAGCTTCTTGCTTGAACACGCGGACTAAATCGGGATTATGTGTGTGTTTCAAGACTTTTAAAATTTTGACAGTGCCCCATTCGTTTTCCCCTGTTCCCAAATCTTCAACCTCAAAGATGTCTGTGGGGCGTGCGGGATTGGGCGATCGCACTGGTTTAAGGATACGATAGCGATCGGCAATTAACAAATCCGTGCCACAAGCCTGACAATTTTGAGCAGCAGCAGGATTTTCGCGTTGTTCGCAGTGAGGATTGATGCAATAAATCATCTGTCTTGATACGCCCAGGACTGACGGATTTAACGAATTGAATCAATTATTAGCATAAAACCCAGCAGTTCTGACCTTACTACTGGGTTTATATTTACCGCCCATTTGGGCACGCTATCACATTTAAGTCAAGGATTTAAGATTAATAGCATCGCGCTCTACCGATTGAGCTACCCCCCTGCGTTTGGTAGAGGGCAGGGTGGATTAATTGTCCCCAAGTAAATTATAATAGTCGAGCGCGATCGGGTTATAGGCCGATCGCGCTCGACTATCCAACAGAGTGGATCAACAATTTATTTAATTTAAGCAAATA
>NZ_JAUBPR010000153.1:0-13011 GCF_036700845.1 Microcoleus sp. S13_C5 | reverse complement strand
TGAATCTGTCTTGAGTACTCGTTCTGGTCGGATTCCTCCTTCTCTTGTGCCACGCTAACCCCGTGAACTTCTACAAACGAGGTATTGAACGGGTAGTTTTAACTAGGCGATGGCCATTGTTTAAATCACATCCCCAAGTGCGATCGCCATTCCTTAACTGAGGCGCGATCGCACTTTCCATTTATCCCCTAGATCGCAGTTCATCAAATTCTGCTTCTGAATCTTCCTTAGTAAAGATTACATCCTCATAAATAGCATCCATACCTGTACGAAAATTTACGCTAGACAAGTGAATTTCGCTTCCTTGAGTATAGGAATACAAAACCCACAACCCTTCAGCATTGCGACGAAAACACTCTACCCGCTCACGTTTCTGGCTGATTAACACATACTCTTGAAGCGTTTCTAATTCTTGATAGTCAGCAAACTTATCGCCTCGATCGAATCCTTCAGTACCATTTGACAAAACCTCGACAATTAAACAAGGAAAATTTTTAAAAGATGGAAAAGCTTTGTCCCGTTCATCGCACGTTACCATCACGTCGGGATAGTAGTAAATATTCTTAGATTCAATCCTAGCTTTCATGTCGGACATATAAACACGACAGCCACTACCTCGAACATGATTTCTCAAAAGTGCAAATAAGTTCCCGGCAACTGTCACATGAGCATCACTTGCACCAGCCATTGCATAGGTTTCGCCCTGAATATACTCATGTTTGAGCTGACTGAGTTCTTCTAACTGCAGGTACTCTTCGGGCGAGATATAATTGTGGGTGCGATCGGCAATCATTGGCTTTCCCAAAATTCAGTTTTCGATGATTTCAGTCGAGGTATTTGTATTATAGCAGTTTTCACTCGGATGAAATACAGGACACAGCAGTAGGGACACGGCACTGCTGCCGACTATTGTCAGTGAATTATCACCCAAATTTGTAGAATTTCTTAGTGCCAGAAGACGGACTCGTTTGTGTAGGATAGGTGGCAACCGGCGACTATTATAAATGAGGTTTATAACCCGCATTTAGTATTATTCCTAAAAAAACCCGATTTCTGGAAGAAACCGGGTTTTTCACACTTACGCGGCGTGTTTTCGATACCACTCAATCGTATTTTTCAATCCTTCCTTAAACTTCACCTCCGCAACAAAACCAAACTTTTCCTTAGCCCTTTGCGTATCCAAACAGCGACGAGGCTGACCGTTCGGTTTGTCTGTTTCCCAAACAATTTCACCCTCAAATCCCATCAATTCGCAAATCGTTTCCACTAAATCGCGAATTTTAACTTCGCTATTCGTTCCCAAATTAACCGGGTCAGATTCACTGTAATCTTGCGTTGCCATCACAATTCCCCGGGCGGCATCTGTGGAATACAAAAACTCGCGGCTAGGGCTGCCGTCGCCCCAAACCGGCAGTGTTTTGTCTCCCCTTTCTTGGGCTTCGTAGACTTTGCGAATTAATGCGGGGATGACGTGGGAACTTTTCGGGTCAAAGTTATCTTCCGGGCCGTACAGATTTACTGGTAGCAAGTAGATCCCGTTGAATCCGTATTGCTGGCGGTAGGATTGCAGTTGCACTAATAAGGCTTTTTTGGCAATTCCGTAAGGTGCGTTAGTTACCTCTGGATACCCGTTCCACAGGTCATCTTCTTTGAAAGGAACTGGGGTCAAGTTGGGATAAGCGCAAATGGTGCCGACGCAGACAAATTTTTCGACTCCTGCTTCATAGGCGGCGTGGATTAGTTGCGCGCCCATCATCAAATTGTCGTAAAATAATTCAGCGGGTTTGACTAGGTTTAAACCGATGCCGCCGACGTGTGCGGCGAGGTGAATGATGATATCTTGTTTGTCGGCGGCGCGCTTGCAGTTTTCCATGACGCGGAGGTCGCACTCGCGCGATCGAGTCACCGAAATTTTATCAGCATCGGCCCCTGCTTTCACTAGCTGGTCGATTACCTGACGGCCCAAGAAACCGGCGCCGCCCGTGACTAGAATGCGTTTGCTGCTTAAATCCAAGCTTGTCATAATTTTAGCCTCGGGATTTTGAATAAAGGTCGATCGACAATTTCAATTCTAAAATTGTTGCTTTAGCAAAAAAAGCCTCCAGCTACAGGACGCGGTTGCCCACAAATCTGTTTTAGCTGCTGCTGATAGGGACTGCTCCGTGCACACCCGAAAGTTAGATTTATTAGTAGCGAGTCCTCAACTATCATTTTAATGTTTTTATTAGCCAGCACCTCCGAAAATTTTGGGAGGAATTAAGCGGGTTTTTTGAATCCCGATCGCGCTAATAGCTGTAACAATCCTCTGATCACCTGTGAAGTGTTTGCAGGGGCAATCCTCCGGTGTGCGCCTTTTGCCAAAGGGGTAGACACGGGACCCTACCCCTACAAATTGTTCGCAGTGACCGCTTTGTTTAGCGACTTAATCAAATCCGTTGCCCGAACCCCGACCTTGCTCGTCTAAAGCTTTCATGTCAGCATCTACCATTAAATGTACTAACTCCTGAAAAGTTACAGAAGGTTCCCAATTTAATTGCTGGCGCGCCTTAGTCGAATCGCCAATCAACAGTTCGACTTCTGCCGGACGCAAGTAGCGTTCGTCAAACTCCACATATTTTTGCCAATCTAAATTGACGTAAGTAAAAGCCAAATCGAGAAATTCCTTAATGGAATGGGTCTCGTTAGTAGCAATGACATAATCGTCAGGCTTGTCTTGTTGCAGCATCAGCCACATCGCCCGCACGTAGTCTTTAGCATAGCCCCAGTCCCGCTTGGAATCGAGATTGCCCAAGTAAATCTTTTTCTGCTTGCCCGCGACTATTCTGGCTACGGCGCGAGTAATTTTGCGAGTTACAAAAGTTTCGCCGCGGCGGGGAGATTCGTGATTGAACAAGATGCCGTTGCAGGCAAAAAGTCCGTAAGATTCGCGATAATTGATTGTTTGCCAGTGCCCGTAAACTTTGGCGCAGGCGTAAGGACTTCTGGGATAAAAAGGAGTTGTTTCCTTCTGGGGAACTTCCTGCACCAAGCCAAACATTTCCGAAGAACCTGCTTGATAGAACCGAACTTCTATCCCAGTGCGGTGCTGATAGTCCCGAATTGCTTCTAGCAGCCGCAATACTCCCATCCCTACTGTGTCAACCGTATATTCCGGCGAGTCAAAACTGACTCGAACGTGAGATTGAGCGCCTAAGTTATAAATTTCTACAGGCTGAACTTCTTCCAATATCCGGCGCAGAGTGGTGCCGTCCGTCAAGTCGCCGTAGTGCAGAAACAGGCGCGCACCCTCGCTGTGAGGATCGACATAGATGTGGTCAATTCGATCGGTATTGAAACTAGAACTGCGCCGGATAATGCCGTGAACTTCATATCCTTTCTCTAACAGTAATTCGCTCAAGTAGGAGCCGTCTTGACCTGTAATACCTGTTATTAGCGCTCGCTTGCGTTGCGTCATCTGATTTTCCTTTGACAGGCTGTGTTAATTCACAATAAATTTTTTGGCAGAGGCTGTTGCTCGCTGCCGACCGTATTCTCAAACTCTACGGTAACTCACAATTCTCCGATCGGCATCAAGGAACTGTTTAGTTTTGACAAAGAGTTTGTCGCTTGCTGTCAGTAGTCAGCATCAGTGGCCAGTAACAAATAAAACTAACTACTGATTGCTGACTGCGGACAAAAATTAATATGCGCCGTTATTTTTGGGAAAAATCACAACTCCAATTGTTTTGAAAAGAATCCACATATCCATCCAAAGGTTTTTGTCATTTGCGTAATAGAGGTCGATTTGGACTCGGCGAGGATAGGGAATGTCGTTGCGACCGGACACTTGCCACAAGCCTGTAATTCCAGGTCTTATGGTGAGAATTTTGTTGATATGACGGCCGTATCTCGGCAGTTCTTCTTCAACTAAAGGTCTCGGTCCGACGACGCTCATATCTCCTTTTAAAACATTCCAAAACTGGGGAAACTCGTCTAAACTGGTCATTCGTAAAAATCTTCCAATCCAGGTAATTCGAGGGTCTTGTTTCAGCTTGAAATTGTCCTCAAACTCTTGACGCAAATGCGGAGAATTTTCCATGATTTCCAGCAATATATCGTCCGCATTTTCCACCATCGTTCTGAATTTAAGGCAATAAAACCTTTTACGATTTTTGCCTACTCGTTCCTGTACGTAAAAAATAGGACCGGGCGAGCTTAAGGCGATTAAGAAAGCCAAAAGCAGGTAAACCGGAGCAAACAGGATCAGAACCGATAAGGAAAACAGGATGTCAAATAACCGCTTGAAAAGTTCTCCGTCGAGGCTCTGTAGAGAACGACTTATGCGTCTATCTCCTTGCAGGACAGACCCAAAACCGCGTCTTGCGATCGCTCGAATTACCTTGCCGGAGATTAGTTGGCTGTCGGCAGTCATCTTACTCCTTCACTTCACACCACACACAGTCCTGATCATAAAGCCTCAAGACACTTTGTTCTCTCAATTATGTTTCCAATACTCAATTTTCTGCCTTCTGAAGGCTTCAAAAGGCAGAAGGAAGAAGGAAGAGGGCTTCTGGCGACAGAAGGAAGAAGGCACGAGGCACTTATGCAGAGGTCTTCTGAAGGCACTTATACAAAGGCAGAAGGAAGATTGTCCCGCTATCGGGCTCTGCTACTCTCAAGCCCCAGACTCGGTAAAATCACGAGAGTGAAATTCCTGATAGCAGCGTTCAACAAAAGCTAGATAGCGCTGCCCAAAAACTTCGGGGGCAAACTGTTCAGCGCGCAACCTGCTGATTTCTGGCTCAAATTTGCCTTGCAACTGCTCAAATTCCTCGACAGCTTCGACTAATGCTGCTGCGGTTTGGGAGGAAAAAAATAAACCAGTCCCTGTCTCTGGGTGTTGGCGAATGTCGAACACTGTCTCCAAAGCGCCCCCTGCTGCATAGGCAATTACGGGTGTTCCGCAAGCTTGAGCTTCTACTAAAGCTATGCCAAAATCTTCGCAAGCTGCATAGACAAAGGCTTTCGCCTCTGCCATGTACTTTTCAACGATGGAGGCGGGCTGCCAGCCGAGCACTTGCACGTTGGGTTTGGCGATTTGCCGAATCATTTCTAATTCTGGCCCGGTGCCGATAACAATTAGAGTATGCCCGAGTTGATTGAATGCTTGGACGATCGCACTTACGTTTTTGTAACTTACCAACCGACAAACTGTGACGTAAAAGTCTTGTTTTTGCCGCATCAAGGAAAATCGCTCGATATTTACCGGCGGATAAATCACCTCGGCCCGCCGCCGGTAGCACCGCCAAATTCGGCGGGCCGTGTGTTGGGAGTTGGCGATGAAATAATCAACGCGGTTGGCGGAAATTACGTCCCACTGCCGCAGTCGATGCAACAAATATCGCGTCAGCACACCCTGGATGCCCCGTCCGGCTTTGCTGCTACGCAAATAGTCAAAAGTTAAGTCCCAAGCGTAGCGCATGGGCGTGTGGCAGTAGCAGACGTGCATTTGCTGGGGACTGCTGAGGATGCCTTTGGCGACGGCATGGGATGATGAGAGGATGATGTCGTATTCTCGCAGATCTAGTTGTTCGATCGCGATCGGCAGAAATGGCAAATATTTTTGGACGCCGCTGCGGGCCTTGGGAAAGTGCTGCAAAAATGTTGTGCCAATCTGTCGCCCGAAAAGATAGCTTTCGGGATTGGCTGATTCAAAGTCGATGAGGGCATAGACATCTGCCTCGTCTACGTGTTTGAGGATTTCCTGTACTACGAGTTCTGAACCGCCAGTAGCTAAGGGCGTCAACCATTCGTGAACTAGGGCGTATTTGAGTTTTTTCACTTGTATTTGTAGCCGATCGAACGATTTGTTAGCGCCATTTCTGTCAATATTAGTCTTAGTGAGGGAGCACTTAGGCAATATCCAGCCATCAACCAGGTTTCTACGTAGGTATCTAGCTCAAACCAATAATTTTGGGAATAAACGGAGTTTTTATCCAATCAACCACAGCAAAACTGCACTCTCCGCCAGTGATTTCCCAGATTGTTGACAATTAATACTATTAGGCTCAATACTGAAGGTGATTTGCGATCGCCTAAATCTTCGGAACCGGCGATCGGCTCAATGTGGTGTGAGGAAAAAATGTCCAAATTTTTGTGGAAGGGACTTTTAGTTAGTCCCGCAGTATTGGCAGCTAGTTTGGTCGTATCTTCGACCGCGCTAGCAGCAGAGCAACCTGTAGAAATTGCTGCGGCAGCTCAAGCTAATCTGCAATTAGCAGATCCTGTAACCGAGGTGGCAAAGGCTGAGACGGCAAAGCCTGAGACTGCCGAACCAGTGTCACTAGCTAGCAATTTGACTGTTGAAACTATTGACAAAAAAAGTCCGAACCTTTACGAGGGCTTTCCTTCGGATCGCTTCGCTAACGCTAACGAGCCGATCGCCCCAGTTACCGAACAAGCAAAAGCACCGGAAGTTGCAGCAGCAGATTTAGGCGAAACTAAACCCGCAGTCGCGCCCGCAAATTTAAGTGGCGAACAACCTGTCGCGGAGCAAATCCCCGCAGTCGCGCCCGCAAACTTAAGCGAAACGCAACCCGCCGCCCCACCGGCTAATTTAAACGCAGAAAAATCCGCCGCACAGCCCGAGCAGATTTCCCAATCGACTGATTCAAGTGCCCAACCTCAAGCAGAGTCAAATGTTTTAGAACAAATCAACCAATACAGCACAGAAGGTAGCGGCAGCGAAGATGCGGTTGGCCAAGTAACCTCAGTTTCGCAACTTTCCGACGTTCGACCCACCGATTGGGCCTTCCAAGCTTTGCAGTCTCTAGTAGAGCGCTACGGGTGCATAGCTGGCTATCCTGACGGCACTTTTCGTGGCAACCGGGCGATGACTCGCTACGAGTTTGCCGCAGGTTTAAATGCGTGTTTGGATAAAGTTAGCGAGCTGATTCAAGGCGGTTCCAGAAATCTGGC
The DNA here is from genome assembly GCF_036700845.1 of Microcoleus sp. S13_C5. Taxonomy (NCBI): domain Bacteria; kingdom Bacillati; phylum Cyanobacteriota; class Cyanophyceae; order Oscillatoriales; family Microcoleaceae; genus Microcoleus; species Microcoleus sp. S13_C5. The sequence goes on along the minus strand of NZ_JAUBPR010000153.1, from coordinate 6,054 downwards.
GACGCGAGAAGATTTGGCTTCTGTGCAAAGGTTGCAAGAAGAATTTGCGGCGGAATTGGCAACTTTGCGCGGCCGCGTCGATGCCTTGGAAGCGCGCGCCTCTGAATTAGAAGCAAATCAGTTTTCAACTACGACTAAACTCAACGGCGAAGTGATATTTGGTTTGGCAGGTATCGCCAGGGGAGATGATGCCGAGGGTCGCGAAGCTGATAAAACGACGGCTTTTGGCAGCAGGGTTCGTCTCAATTTTGACACGAGTTTTTCTGGAAAAGATTTGCTGAGAACTCGATTGCAAGTTTTAAATTTGGGTGCGTTTTCTACTAATAATACGAAAACTGCTGAAGGGGAATTGCGGTTTAATGTCGGGCCTTTTGGCGAGGCTAACAATATAGTAGCTTTAGATGCGCTGCTTTACCAATTCCCTATAGGGAACAGAACGACTGTATTTCTAGAAGCCAACGCCGGCGCTGCTGACGATTTTACCAACACTGTCAACCCTTACTTTGACGGAGACGGCAGCTACGGCGCTCTTTCTAACTTCGGTACTCGCAACCCGATTTACTATTTGACTGCCGGTTCTGGCATCGCTCTGCGACACCAGTTTGGGGAAAAATTAGAGCTTAGTTTGGGGTATTTGGCCGGCAACGCGGCGAACCCGACGCGGGGTAACGGTTTGTTCAACGGTTCTTACGGGGGTTTGGCTCAGTTGACTTTCAAACCGAGCGACAGCATGGCTTTAGGTTTAACTTACGTTAATTCCTACAACTTAATTACCAATACCGGCAGCAATGCTTCTAATTTTCCGCAGCGTCTCGGTTCCTTCGGGCTCGACAGCGATAGCAATCGGCCAGTTTCTAGCAATTCCTACGGCGCGCAAGCTTCGTGGCGGTTGAACCGGAGATTTGCAATTGGCGGTTGGGCGGGTTACACCAACCAGCGCATTTTATCCAACTTGGCTACTCCTACCGGTTCTGTGCAGCGGGGTGACCAAAAAATCTGGAACTGGGCAGTTACTTTGGCTTTTCCCGATTTGTTGAAAGAAGGAAATGTGGCGGGGATTTTGGTAGGTATGGAGCCGCGGGTGACGAGTTCTACTAATCGGACTTTGCCGGAAGATAAGGATACTTCGCTGCACGTTGAAGGTTTCTATCAGTTTAAGTTGAGCGACAATATTTCTATAACTCCTGGCCTGATTTGGCTGACTGCTCCTGACCACAATAAGAATAATTCTGATTTGGTGATTGGGGTTGTAAGAACGACGTTTACTTTCTAGGAGCGGGTTTAAGGTTTCAACAGAAACGACCAGCTTTAGCTAAAGCTGGTCTGCACAAATAGTTAAATCCGTTGTGTTCCCACAGTGTTTTTCTCACAGTGAGGAAACCCAAGTTGCACGTTTCTTTGCACTGGGTTCTCAAAGAAATATCATCTCTCTTAAGTGGTATTATAACAACAAAATTTAATTTTGTGTAATAAAACTTTACATTACAGACGCATTTGAATTTTTAGGACGATCGCACTCTCGGCCACTTTGTATAATCAAGCCTGGGTTCAAAAACCCGGTTTCTGCCTAGGTTTATCGGTTCCAAACAATTTGTTTTGCGTAAAAACGAGGTTTCGATTGCCGCTCAACCATTTTTATCACATTATATAAATTATGCCGGAGCTTGCTGCGGTCTGCCCCAGACAATCCGCTCCTGCTTGTATACAACCATACCAGGTTTAGCACCTTTCGGTTTGTATACATATTTCGGTTCTGTATAAACCACAGGGACTTGTTCGCTGTGGCGGGCGCGACTGTAGTAAGCAGTCATGTCGGCGGCAAATTGCAAATCAGTTTCTTCAGCCACAGTACCGGGTTTGAGACGCAGCAAAGCGTGGCTTCCGGGAATCTCTAGGGTGTGGAACCACAAGTCGTAGTCGTTGGCGGTGCGAAAAGTGAGTTGGTCGTTTTGGCGATTGTTGCGCCCGATTAATAATTCAAAGCCGCTGGGGGTTTGGTAGCGGTGAAATTCGATCGCAGCATTTTTGTCGGTACTGCGGTAATCTGGTACATCTAGATATTTTTGCTGGATCAGTTCTTCGCGGATTTCGGCGAGGGTTTGCAAATCTTGGGTGTTGCGGTAGGTTTCCAATACTGAAAGTGCGACTTCTACTTGTTCTAAATAGTCGATTTCTTCCTGTACGGCGGCTAACAAAGGTTCTACAGCAATGCGAGCTCTTTTAAGTTTTTGGTGTTTTTTGTAGATTGCTTGAGCGTTTTGAACGGCGTTTTTTTCCGGGTTTAGGGAAATGATAACTGGTTTTTCGGTTTCAAAGTCGGGGAGAGAAATTGATTTCATTCCCGGTTCCCAATGCTGCAAATTTGCCATCAGCAAGTCGGCTTGGGATTTGTGGGTGTCTGCGTCTGCGGATTGCTGCAAGCGTTCTTTAAATGTGTTGGCTTTGAGGCGCAGTTTTGCCAGGACGTTGTTGAGTTTTTGGGTAAGCTGATGCCGCAGTTGGGCGAATACTTCTTGATTGATTTGGCCTGTGTAGTAGCTGTTAAGTAATTCTTGAACCGAAGAGATGGAAGAATCAGAGGGCGGGCACGGGGGCACCGCCCCTACATTGTGATTTTCTGGTGCGGGCCAATCGATGACGGTGTAGCCTTCGGGGGTAAAACTCGGGTGAAATTTCGAGTTTTCAAGGCATTGCAGCCAGTATAGCCAGCGCTGGAATAGTTGCTGCCATTGGTCGGGATTGAGGCTGTCGGTGGATTGTTCGGGGTCTAAAGAAGCCGATCGAATCATTGACAAAACTAAGGCTTTACTCATCCCTCGGTAATTCTTCAACAGATTGCCCTTTAATTGCCCAGGAACCAGGCTAATTCGTGATTGCCAGCGGTTTTGAGATTCGCTCAGACTCGGCACTGCATCGGTCAAAGATGGGGGCATTTCGTAGGGTTGCCCGGTTTGGATGGGACGGACGGTGGACTGTTTGGCGCTGACTTGGTGGGCGCAGGTGACAACGAGGTTGTCTTGGGCGGTGAGGATGACGTTACTGTACTTGCCCATGATTTCGGCGTACAGGTGCCAGAGGGCTGGTTCTCCGGGGCGTTTGGCGAATTGTAAGTCGATGACTCTTTCCCAGGATGCAACCGGGACGATGGAAACTAAGGCTAAACCGCTGAGTTGATGCCGCAGTTGTTCGCTGAAGGTGAAGGTGTCGGGAATGCGGGGCGGGGGGTCGCCGACGCAGATGCGGGCGGCCACAGGATGCCAGGAAAGGTCAATCCAGCCGCGGCCTTTCATGGTGCGGAGGGCCAGGGACACGGTGAAGCGATCGCGCTGGTAGACTTGTTCTAAGCGCGCTGGCAGCCATTGGGTTCGCAGTTCGCTGCAAGTGGCGGTTAAAGTTGTAAAGTCTACAGGTTGCACGGTATTTTCAGGGCGATCGAACTATCTATTTCTATGCTGACAGATATCGGTCACATTTTACTAATTATATAAAATTATTGTTTACTCTTGCTTCGCGTCCTTCCCTAGGAAAGCTCTTCCATAATTTCGTTAACAAATAACTAATAACTAACAATAGTCCGGACAGTTTTTATATGGCCCAAGGGCTTATTCTGTAGGACTTTGAGCCACTGTGGATAATTAAATCAATGTCAGCTCCACCCCTGACTTATATTTAATTCGACTTTTTCATGCTCCTTGCCCCGCGTAAGCTTGTAGTATCGTTCCCAAAACTGTCCGGAGTATTGAACTAATAGACATCTCCTAAAAAGCAGGTTTTGAACAGGCAGGGGAACTGTTCCACAAGAATTATGGCAGATATCTAATAACAACTAACTAATAACTTCCCGAATCAATTGCAAATGTTTGTACAAAGGTGCGATCGTATTGGCTGCGATCGCCCCGCTAGCAGCAACCGCCGGCAAACCAATTCCCGGAAACGTCGAATCTCCACAGCAAAACAGCCCCGCTAAAGGTGTTGTCGGCCCGGGAAACAAGCCGCTACCCGCCCGAATTCCCGGCCCGTAGGAACCGCGATGGCGGCGCAAAAACCGTTCGTGGGTTAGGGGTGTCCCAACTAAGGTGACTTCGCAGCGCGATCGAATATTGGGGATGATTCTCTCTAAGGCTTCCCACATTACCTCGGCGCGCGCTTGTTTTTGCAGCTTGTACTCTTGGCTGGTGCGATCGAGCTTTTGCCACAAATCGTAAGGCTCGTTTCCGGGGGTATATGCGTGAATGACGTGCTTTCCCGGAGGCGCGAGGTGGGGGTCGAGGAGCGAGGGAATCGAGACGAGAACGACGTTCTGAGGGGTCGAAACGCCCATGGACCAGTCTTTGACGAAGATGTAGTGACAAGCCAAGTCCGATCGCACTCCGGCAGCATCAATTCCCAGGTGCAGGTGCATGAAGCTGTCGCACTCGGGCGTCGCCTGCCGCTGTTGCCGAAACCTTTGGGGGACTGAGGTTTCAGGCAACAGTTTCAGGGTATCCCAAACGGAAGCGTTGGAGACGACGGCTTTGTGCGATCGAATAATTTTGCCCGATCGCAGCCGCACGCCCGCAGCCCGGTTGTTTTCCACCAAAACTTCTGAAACGTGGGAATTTAGCAGCAACTGCCCTCCGTGGCGCTCTAAACCGCGTACCAGGGCATTTACTAAAGCTGCACTACCGCCGATCGGATAGTCCAAAACTGCATTGGGGCGATACCAGTCGGCGAACATGAATGCGACTTCGGCTGCGATCGTTCCGTCGGCGGGAAGTCCAGACAGCAGGAAACACAACAAATTCAGCCAATTTCGGACAAAGGAATCTTTGACATTTTTGTCCATAATTTTGCTGAAAGGGCCGGAAAGTGCGATCGCCTCGCCAGCACTTTGCAGGAAAGCCGGCGCAAATTGGCCGAGGGTAACAACAGCGCCCAAATCGAAGCGCAAAGCCAGGGAGGGCAAGGCTGTGGCAGCTTTGGCGTAGGGTTCCATGATGCGCTGGAGTTGCTGCCATTCGGCGACTGCTGCGGCGCCGCGCAGTCGTGCGAGCACTTCGCTAAATTGACTTGCGCCAACGGATGTGTCGAAGTCGCCTTCTGGCAAACAGCAACCCCAGGTATCGTAGGTAATGCAGGGGAGTTTTTCGCCGATGGCATCCAATACTTGCCGCAGGGGATTGGCAGACGGGCTGTAGGATAATCCTGAGTACAGGGAGGGCCCGGAGTCGAAGCTAAATCCGTCGCGTTCAAAACCGTGTGCAGCCCCGCCTGCGAGCGAATGGCTTTCGCAAACCACAACCTCAAAGCCATAGCGGGCAAGCATTGCAGCGCAAGTTAAGCCGCCTATTCCGCTGCCGATGACGATGATTTCTGTGTCTGTGGGGGCGATCGCCACCATGTTTTTCTCCGCTACTTCAGCTAATATTATCAATCCTAAATCATTATCATGATTACGCTACAATTATATGCAATACTTGATTATGACAAAATAATGAATAACTTACAACTTTCACAAAAAGATATGGAAAAAGAAATAGCTTTTTAGAATCTTTCATTAAAAGCGATATCGATGCAAGAGAACTAAAACGAGCCATAGCGGTCAGGATGGCGCTCTCCGGTAAGCTTTACTATGAAATCAGCAAAATGTTAGGTGTAAGTGAATTATTTGTGGGTTATTAGGAAAAGGTTTTTAAATACGAAAGAAACTTTTCTCCATTAGGTCGATAAATTTCTAACCCATCTTCTCCCAACTCAAATCGCACACCTAATCTCGGACTAATCCATCCCTCCATCGGCTCAATTACTTCTAAATTTATCTCAATTTTTTGCCAACCTTCCAACTCATTTCTTTGTGGATCGTAAAGGTAATACTCCTCAACTCCATAAGGCTGGTAAAATGAAAGTTTTTTATTCATTTTAGTGTGGCTGTCGTTATGGGAGCGAATCTCAAAAACAACTTGAGGGCTAATATTATTCTCTCGATATTGTATGTAGGAACCCACATTCCGCAGATGTGGGTGGAATTTTTTTATCAGTTGTGAAAAGTGGGAACCCCAAAGTTTTTCCGTTGAA
>NZ_JAUBPR010000281.1:0-1561 GCF_036700845.1 Microcoleus sp. S13_C5 | reverse complement strand
TGTTCGTAATTCATCTTATGGGAGCTAATTTTTTCTTTTATTCTACCTAGAACTATCGCACTTTCGCAAGAGGTCTAATGACTAATAACTAATGACTAATGACTAATGACTTCTTAGATATACTGCGAACCTGTTGAATTGAAAGTTTTACCGCATTCGTGAGCGCATACGTCCAACCTTTTAGAACAGGAAAAACTTTTTGTGAGGTCTTCGCGAAACCAATCTCTGGCGATCGCATCTTTCACCGATTGAGTTCTGAGAGAATTAAAGCCATTTCCGTACTTTTCAATTAAAGCCAGCATTTGCGGTCTGTAAGTGTGGTTATAAACAGCGTATTTAGTATGGCTTACCCAACAGCAAGGCCAGAGTTCCGCTTCAAAACTGATAAAAATCTCTTTGCTGGCTTGAGTTTGACAGCTAATTTCTACATTGCGGTAGTAATTATTTAGGCTACCAAATTTTTCTACAGCTTGGATAAATTGGTCTCCCTGGGGATTTTTATATTGTTCCAACGATGGGGGTTGAAGCTCTTCGCTGGCTGGCTTTGATGGGACAGAAGGAGTTGTTTCTGGTGCTTGAGAGGTTTCGATAGCTATAGCTTGATACCAAGCATAATTTGCTTTTTCTGGTTGCCCCAACTGCGTCAACACTTTAGCTAAATTGCGATAAGCTCCTGCAAAATTGGGTTTAAGCTCGATCGCCTTTTGGTAATAAGCACTAGCGGGCTGCCACTGTTGCTGTTGAGCATAAAGACTGCCGACATTAGCATAAACTTCGGGAAAATCAGGCTGAATTTTTAGGGCCTTGGCGTAACAGTCTGCTGCTGCTTGCATCTTCCCCAAACCTTGAACAGCATTGCCTAAAGTTTTCCAGGCTGCTGCAAAATTAGGTTGAATTTTTAGGGCTTGTTGACTGGCTGCGATCGCCTCTGAGAGTTGCCCTTGTTTCAAACATTCCTCCGCTTGTCGGTGGAACTGAAGCGCGGCCTGTTCTTGATTCTGAGGGGCTGATACATTAGCGGTTGCTGGTTGGTTTTGGCGATCGCTCTTAGCCTCTACCTGAGAGTTTTCTGCCTTCTGGGGCTGTTGATTTGCGGACTCTTTGTCATAAATCTCTTTCGCCACAAAACGAGAGGTTGCTTTCGGTACAAACTCCACAAATCCCAATTGTTGGGCTAAATCCCGCGCTGATTCTACTTGGTGCTGGTTGTGTTCAAATATCAAGTAGTGCCATACAGCTTTTCCGCCAGCTTGGATAAAGGCATTAACAGATTGCATTATCCTGTCCCAGTTGGTATTTTGGCGGTAGATGCTGTTAGTATCGGCCAACCCGTCGATACTAAAAATTACGCGATCGTATTCTCCTGTCATCGCCTGTGCCAGCCTGTGCCACCACTCAGGGTTGCGTCCGCTACCGTTGGTGTACAGACAGATATGAGGAACTCCCATGCGGTGCAAATACTTGAGCGCCGGAATTGTGGTATTGCTAGTACAGCTCGGCGTAAGTAGACAGACTATATTTGTGGTAGAATAACATAGTTAGTTTAGACCAGTTCCGGTAG